>JAUYAO010000041.1 GCA_030692565.1 Nitrospira sp. | reverse complement strand
CAGCTCCTGCACGGACGGAGGGAGCAGTACCGGCTGATCGACGTCCCAGGATTTGAATGTTTTAGCCATGCCGCCTAGAAACCACAATGCCCGCTGCCTGTCCAGTCCAAAATGCACATTACTCGGACAGGCTCCTAGATCGTGCCATAGGGTACTCAGCTTGTCTGGTCACTATTGTGAATTGTTTTACTCTCGTGATCCTCTCCCTATACGGTCTGCGGGTCATCACGCTTGGGTGAGGCACGTGGTTAGGATTGTGGGCTGATTCGCTTGAGTGACGTTTTGTAGACGCTCATGTCTTCACGCTTTCCGATGGCCACCACTTCCACCATCACTTTCTGCTCAATAATGCGGTACACGATTCTGATGCTCTTCTGCGCCGCATAGAGCTTGTAATAGCCTGTGAGGTTGAGGCCGGCTCTATTTCCTAAGGGCTCGCCGAGGAGGGGAGAGGTCTCGAGTTTTCTGAGCTGCTTGGCGACAGATATTCTCTGGGAGCCATCAAGATGGCGAAAGTCGTCTGCCGCGTCCGCTGTCAGGGTGACGCTATATCGCAAGGCGTTGTTCTTTCAGGATGGCGTCGAGACTGATGGTGCTCCTGCGCTTCTTGCCTTTCCGCTGCTGCACGAGACGATAAATCTCAAGATGTTCCAGAATGGCGAGAGCCTCTGCCATCGTTTCGTAGTCCTCAATGGGGAGGAGGATTGCCTTCAAGTGATTATTCTTGACGACCGCTACGCGGTGGCGGCGTTTCCCGCTTAGATCAGCCAAGACTTGTCCGAATGAGCGCGCTACTTTCGACGCACTGAGTATTTCTTCTTTCTTGTATGCGACGGCCATGGTGCACCTCATTGTGAAATATTATGCGCATAATATAGCGCATAATATGCACAGCCTCAAGCAGTTACAATGATCGAGCGTCTCTAGGGATTGTTGCGTGACGGACAGGTCGTCGCGTCGTAGTGGTGGCCGGCGTGCAACGTCACGCCGAGGATTCCCAGAGTTTGGCAGGAGGTTTGCGTTCAGCCTGGAGAAGGTTGTGGCGGTGAGCGCAACGACTCTTTGTCCCTCGATGGCGGGGGCGTCTAGCGGAGGCCTGTCTTAGAGGAGCGCCTGAAGCTTGCTGAGGGTTTCTTCGACCACATTGAGCGGCGCGGTTCCCTTCTTGACGGCTGTTCTCGCCTTTCAATCCAGACTCTTGCCCGTAGAGTTCTCCGTCGCCTGGAGGACTTCACTTGTTCGTGGGGTAGGGGCACCTCTCCGAGTCCCCTGATCCTAACGTGCCTGTGGTTGAGTCGAGACTTGGCGTGCTCTCGCTCCGTGATTGACGGCCGAACGAGGCGTTACTACTCGTGTATCGTGATGATGCATACTTCGATGCAGAGGGAGGGTCTATGAAAGCGGTCACGTTGAGAAATCTTCCGGCTTCGCTGGATCGCACGATCCGTCAGCGGGCGAAGAAAAAAGGCGTGAGCGTCAATAAGGTGGTGATCAGTCTTTTTCAGGATCACCTCGGCGAATCGGAGTCACGGCCGGTGCGCCGGTATCATGATCTGGACGCCCTAGCCGGATCATGGAGCAAGCAGGAGGCCGAGGCATTCGAAAAGACGCTTGCCCGGCAGCGCGCCATTGATCCGGAGGAGTGGAAGTGAGCCGGATCTTGATCGATACCTCGGCCTACTCCGCATTTATGCGCGGCGATCTTGCGGTAAAAGAGGCGATTCAGACGGCGGAGGCAATCTTTCTCAACCCCGTGGTGTTGGGGGAGTTGCGGGTTGGATTCTTGCGGGGGCGAGCCAGGCAGAAAAATGAAGAACGGTTGAAGCAGTTCTTGGCATCATCGAGAGTCTCGATTGTGCCAGTGGATGAAGACACGGCGGAGCGATATGCGGTGATTCTGAACGGTCTGTGGACGGCCGGAACACCATTCCCACCAACGATATGTGGATTGCCGCTTCGGCTATGCAGTATGGCTTGACGGTGGTGACTACGGATGCCCACTTCATCAAGATTCCTCAAATACTCGTGTCTCATACATCGCCTGCCAAGTAGTGTCTGGCAATAGTTCCTGGGTGTTGCCACGCGCTTCGGTGGCGGTTTTGGCACCTGAGGGGAACCCGTTTGGCTAAAGGCCTTGTGAGCGGGTTGTCTTGGTTATTCCGCTGATTCCGACCCTTGCAAGCCCGTTATCAGCCACTTATAATGCGCCAGCGCTGTTCAATGTATCCTTTAACTTTCTGGAGAAATCGGAGCCACAATGAGTGAACGTACGTTAGCGATTATCAAGCCTGATGCCGTGAAGAAGAATGCCGTCGGGGACATCATCAACCGCTACGAGAAGGCGGGGTTGAAGCCGGTGGCCATGAAGCTGATGCAGATGTCGAAGCCGGTTGCGGAAGGTTTCTACGCTGTCCATAAGGCGCGGCCGTTTTTTGATAGCCTCTGCACCTTTATGTCGTCCGGTCCGGCGGTCGTGATCGTGTTGCAGGGCGACAATGCCATCAAGAAGAACCGGGAGCTGATGGGTGCGACCGATCCTGCCAAGGCTGACGCGAATACGATTCGCAAGGCGCATGGTGCGAATATCGAATTCAATGCCGTGCATGGATCCGATTCGCCTGAGACTGCGGCCTTCGAGACTGCCTACTTCTTTCCAGGCATGGAAATCTTCGGTTAGCAGGATGCTGAAAAAGTCCTCCAGCTTCGTTCTTGCGGCACTCAGAGGCTCAACGTACGGAGGCTACTTGAGGCAAAGGCACTCTCCGCTCGCACATGATCGAAGCGAGCGGTTCAAGCGAAGCTTGGTATGTACCTCTGTCGCCTCTTCGCTTGCTGCGGCCTTGCTGGACGGCCTTTTTGAGCCTCCTGCTGGTTGTGTGGTCTCCGTTTCCTAGCCTCTATTTCGGAGGGCGATGGTATTCTTGCCCTTCACATCCGGACAACTATTGGTGCGAGGGGCGGCGGCGCTGTCTCTCGCACTGTTGTGTGCCTGCAGCCCGCGATTCGTTCCCGCTCCTTCCCCATCAACCCCTCTTGACCAGAGTCACGCCGATCCGGCGCGCGATGCGCACCTGAGTTTGTTGCGCGAGGCCCATCGGGCGTTCGTGCAAGAACGGTATCCCACGGCCGCATTGTTTTTCCGGCGATTTGTCGATTCGACGGCGGCCGGAGCGCCGCGGCTGGCAGAGGCCCGCTGGTGGCTCGGCCGTTCCTATGAGCAGATGGGGGAGTATGGTGCGGCAATGGCCGAATACCGCGTCCTTGCCACGGGTGATGTAGGAAGCGATTCTCAGACTCAGCTCTACCAGCAACAGGCGTTGGATCGGCTTGATCAGTTGCGCCAGATTCCAGGCGGGCCTCCTGTCACAGTCTCGCGTCAGATTGCTGTGGGGCTTCCTCTGTCCCAGCTCCCTCCGGTATCGGCGTGGGTGGCGTGGTTGCAGGCATTGCTGAAGATCGACGTCACGACGGTGCTGCTGGATCCGGCCGGTTCTGACTGGAGCAAGGAGAGGAACTCGGAAGCGGTGCAGGCGTTTGTCGGTGCGGCGCATCTTGCCGGTCTCTCGGTATGGGGCGCACTGGATCTTCATCACGGGCGAGGTATCGCTCTCAGGCCGGAGTGGCTGAGTCAGTCCTTTGCAAAGCAGGGTGATGCCGTCAATGGCTATGAGTCAGCCGGATTCTCTTCGCCGCTGCCTGATCTCCTGCACCCTGACTACCAGACTGCCGTTGAAGACCGGGTGACGATGCTGGTGCGAGCCGGTTGCGACGGGATCTTTGTGAGGGCAAGAGACCGGCAGGGCTTCGCGCAAGATTTTACTGAAGGATCCTTCCAGCGGTTTGCCTCGGCCTTTGGTCTGACTCTCACGCCGCAGCAACTGTTGGGTGACGTGGTTGGCGGAGAGGCGATGGCGTACGACCGGGAAGCGATCTATTGGCGATGGGTGGGCTGGAAGGCCAGAGGCTATGCCACGGTGGCTGCGCGTATCAGAAAGATGATTCGTGAGGCCAAGCCGGCCGGGCGCCTGTTGATTGAGGTTCACGGAAGAACGGTCAGTGAGCCGTTGGCCGGGTTGGAGCAACACGGCGAGGATCTCAACGACTTGCTCCAACGGAGTGGGAGTGAACTTGCCATTCGTGTGGAGGACGCACAAAGTTCAGCATTCTTGGAACAGTTCGCTCAGCAGGTGGGTTCGTCCGATCGACTCTGGCTGGTTCGGCCCGTGACGGTTCCGGGTCCGACACCGCTCGTCGAGTGGACCGAAGGACTTGGGGAAGTCTCCCGAGAACGAGGGGAGGGGAATCTCTTATTGCTGCCTCGGAGTACGGGCAATCTTCCTTGACAAATCAGGCTGTTGACCACTACGATCCGGCGTCTTTCCTCTGGCGTTTCTTCACTTGATTACGATGGAGACTCTATGATTCCCAGCGACTTGCGGTATCACAAAGAACATGAATGGGTGCGTCTCAACGGGAAGCAAGCGACGGTGGGTATCAGTCACTTCGCCCAGGATGCCCTGGGGGATATCGTGTTCCTCGACCTGCCGAAAGCCGGCGCCGCCGTGACAGCCGGGCAGCAGATCGGCGAAGTGGAGTCCACAAAAACGACCTCGACCATTTACGTGCCGGTCAGCGGCACGGTCTCGAAGATCAACGCTGATCTGAAGGATCATCCCGAGGTCGTCAACTCCGATCCCTATGGCAAGGGCTGGATCGCCGTGATCGATCTCTCGAATCCGGGAGAAGTGGATCAGCTCATGACGGCCGCGCAATACGAGGCCTTTCTCGCCAGTCAGAAACACTAACGTTCTGCCGTAACGCTTTCCATGTCGAAACACATCGCGATTCTTGGAGCCGGGCCCGGCGGGTACGTGGCGGCGATTCGCGCAGCCCAATTAGGCGCACGGGTTACAGTCATCGAGCAGCAGGCGCTCGGCGGCGTGTGTTTGAACTGGGGCTGTATCCCCAGCAAGGCCCTCCTCTCCGTCATCGAACTCGGCGATAAGCTCAAGAAAGCGGAGGATCTCGGCATTCTGCTGCCCGGTCCGCCTCGTTACGATCTCGCCCGCATGGTGGCGCGGAAGAACAAAGTGGTGGCGTCGCTGGTCAAAGGGATTGCCACGCTGTTCAATGCCTGGAAGATCGACGTGGTCGACGGACGCGGCAGGTTGGTCGATGCCCGCACGATTGCGGTGACGGCGAAGGACGGCGCCCAGCAGCAGGTGCAGGCGGATGCGATTCTGATTGCCACGGGATCGTCCTGGCCGCAGTTGGCGCAATTTCCCGTCGACGGCAAAACCATTATCACCAGCAAGCAGGCGCTGGATCTGGAGTCGGCTCCGCCGCGGATGATCATTCTCGGCGCCGGGGTCGAGGGGTGCGAATGCGCCTCGCTTTTCAGCGGCCTGGGCACGCAGGTGACCATGATCGAGCTGCAATCGGCCGTGCTTCCGCTGGAAGATGAAGAGGTTTCTGTCTTGATGGCGCGCGAGCTCAAGAAGCGCGGCGTCGATGTTCGGACAGGGACGACGATTCAAGAGGCGCAGGTGCGTGACGGGGTGGTGACGGCACAATTGAAAGACGGCACTACGGTCGAAGCGGAGATGCTCCTTGTCTCGATTGGCCGCGGGTTTCAGTCGCGTGACATCGGGGTGGAGGCGGCCGGTGTTACGCTGGGGAAGCGGGGCGAGATTCTCGTCGATGACCGGATGGAGACGAATGTGCCCGGCGTCTATGCGATCGGCGATGTGGTCGGAAAGGCCATGTTGGCTCACGTGGCGTCCGCGCAGGGGAAAGTGGCGGTCGAAAACATCATGGGGCATCCGACGACGATTCGCTACGAAGTCATTCCTGCCGGTATCTTTACCTTGCCGGAAGTCGGTCGGGTCGGGCTGACCGAGCGGCAGGCTCGCGAACGGGCGCAAGCGGCCGACCAGGATCCTGAACAGGCCGTCAAGGTGGGACGCTTCCGCTATGCGGCGCTGGGCAAGGCCCAGGCGACCGGCGATATCACGGGATTGTTCAAGGTGATTGCGGATGCGGCGACCGGACAATTGCTGGGCGCGCACATTGTTGGTGCGCATGCAGCCGACCTCATTCATGAGGCCGCATTGGCCATGGAAAACGGTACCACGGTGTCAGAAATTTCCCACATGATCCATGCTCATCCCACACTCGCTGAAGGTTTCGTCGAGGCCGTCGAGGATGTGGAGGGCTGTGCGATTCACCAGATGAAGAAGAAGTCATGAGCATCCTCCAGTCACTCCTCATCAAGTTGGGTATGTTAGCCATGACGATGGGTGTTGTGTTGTGGATCGGCTGGCAGGTTCCGCAAACGATGCAGCGGCCTGCGGTGAGCCATGCGGCGTCGTTTTCTTCAGAGAGCGCAGCGGAAACAACAGTGCCGGCAGTTGATTCGAAGACTTCGCCGGCCAGCGTCAGTGAGGGGCGCATGCTATCGGGTAGGCCTCCACGGGTTGATCTGAATGGTGCGACGGCAGCCGACTTCGATCAGCTTCCGGGCGTCGGCCCGGTGTTGGCCAAACGGATGGTGGATTACCGAAAGTCCGTCGGGCGGTTTCATGCGGTGGAGGATCTGCGTGCGGTGAAGGGGATTGGAAAGAAGAAGTTGGAGCAACTGAAGCCATTTGTCACCGTTACGAAGTCCGCCACGCTGGAAGAGGGAAAGAAGGGGCCGATATGAGCGAATTAAGTCGGCAGCTTGATCTGATGTTGCGAGGGACGGTGGAAGTCATCCAGCGTACAGAGCTCGAGGCTAAGTTGACACATTCGCTGAAAGAGAATCGTCCGCTTCGCGTGAAGGCGGGATTCGACCCGACTGCGCCGGATTTGCATCTGGGCCATACCGTCTTGATCCACAAGCTGAAGCATTTTCAAGATCTCGGGCATCAGGTGATTTTCTTGATTGGCAGCTTTACTGCGATGATCGGAGATCCGACAGGTGTCTCAGAGACTAGGAAGGCACTTACTGAGGATCAGGTACTCACGAACGCGGGTACCTACGAACGGCAGATTTTTAAGGTTCTAGATCCTAAAAAGACAGAGGTTAGATACAACAACGAGTGGATGCAACCGATGTCTGCTGGGGAGTTAATTCGTCTCGCGGGGCACTATCGCGTGGCGCGGATGATGGAGCGAGACGATTTTCATAAACGCTTTCACGAGCAAAAACCGATCAGCGTCCATGAATTTCTCTATCCGCTGGTGCAAGGCTACGACTCGGTCGCGCTCAAGTCCGATGTGGAGCTGGGCGGGACCGACCAGAAGTTTAATTTGTTGGTCGGGCGGGAACTGCAGCGCGACTTCGGGCAGGAATCGCAGGTCGTCATCACGATGCCGCTGCTTGAAGGGACCGACGGCATCAAGAAGATGAGTAAGAGTGTCGGCAACTATATCGCGCTTGAAGATAAGCCTGAAGACATGTTCGGCAAGGTGATGTCGATCAGCGATACGTTGATGCTGCGATACTACGAATTGTTGACCACTGAAGATCTGGATCGGGTGAAGGCGCTGCATCCGATGGAGGCGAAGCAGTCCCTCGCGGAACTCATCGTAGCCCGCTATCATGGAGAAGAAGCGGGGAAGCAGGCAAGAGGGGCCTTTCAGCACAAGTTTTCCGAGCGGGAGTTCCCGGATGAGCCGGATGTTCGATTGGTGTTGACCGATCTGGATCTCAAAGACGGCCAGTCGATCGGGCTGGTTGATCTAGTGGCCAAAACGGGTCTGGTAACGAGTAAGAGCGAGGCCAGGCGGCTGGTGATTCAGGGCGGTGTGGAGTTCGATCAGAAGAAACAGAGCGATGCCAATGCGGTGGTCGTGCTCGATGCCGGCCGCCGGTATCAAATGAAAATCGGCCGGCGAAAGTTCGCCTTGGTGGAATGGGCCAAGTAGGGTGGCCTTTCTTGACTTGGAATCGTCGCCCGCGTAGGATGCACCACAGCGAGCGGGCGTAGCTCAGTGGTAGAGTCCTTGCTTCCCAAGCAAGTTGTCGTGGGTTCAAATCCCATCGCCCGCTCCAACATTAAGACGTCACACGTGAGGACCTAAGGACTTGGACGGCATGCGCTTCCAAGTCTTTTTTTGTTTTTCATGAAGGTGCTGTGATGAAACAGGCAGTGTCCTCTTTATGAAGCGCATCAGAATGCACACGAGTTATGTAGGAGGGACGGGACATGAAGATGGGGCAACCCCTGGTGATCGTGATGGCTGCATTTTTGGGTGGTATCGTCGGAGGCGTGTTGAGTGATCAGCTCCTTTCCGGCAGGACCGTTCATGCGCAGAAGGCAAACGGTGTGAATGCCGAAGAGTTCTTATTGTTGGATCAGGCGGGGAAAGCCAGAGCCGGACTTGGGTTGGACGCCAATGGTGAAGTGGGTCTTGTCCTGACGAGCAAAGACGGCAGCAGGACTCTCACGCTGTCAGCTGATGACCCACGGGCAATCAAGCTGACAGAGCGCGGAGGCCGAGTGTTGCTCTCAATGCCGTGAGGATTGAATGGGAGCGGAGAAAAGGCTTAAACGGCCTTCGTGACCAGTCCTGATCGGAGGCAACGGGTGCACACGCGAATCTTTTTGTTCGCTCCGTCTACCACTGCGCGAACGGTCTGAATGTTGGGGTTAAATACCCGCTTGGTCTTGTTGTTCGCGTGACTGACGTTATTCCCAGACTTCGGCTTTTTCTGACAGAGATCGCAAGTGAATGCCACGGTGGTGCTCCTTCTGAGTGATCGAGCGAATGATTAGCTTGATAAATTAGCACATTAGGATGAACTGTGACAAGTGGCTGGCCGGGTGCCGGAGGTTGTCTTGAGAATCGATTAGGAAGGGTGGAATGGAGACTGCTAATTGGATCGGATTTGTCGCCGGGACGCTCACAACGATCGCGTTCTTGCCACAACTACAGCGGACCTGGACGACAAAGTCTGCCGAGGATATGTCGCTGGCGATGTTGTTGACCTTTACAACCGGAGTCTTTCTGTGGCTGATCTACGGTTTGTATCTGATGGCGTGGCCGATCGTCGTCACAAACGCCATCACGTTTATACTGACACTCGCGATTTTGGTTCTCAAGCTCAAGTATCAGAAGCGGCGTTGAAATCGTGGATGCGGTGCATTTACTCAAGGGTGCGCGCTGCGCTCTAAGACGTGGGTGCAGGTGCGGTGAAGGCAGGCGGAAGCGGTACGCTGATGTCGAAGCTTGGATCCCCCCCATCGTCGAGGCGGTCTTTTCCGACACTATAGAGTTTCTTTTGCGTTGGGCTCCAAAGCATGGGGAGTCCAGTGAAGGGGTCGAAGTACATCGAGCCGACTTCCGCCAGTCTGGTTGGGATGGTCACCGTGGCGGTGGGTTTGCGCATGAGGATTTGCAGCGAGACCAGGCGCAGCCGCGCATCTGTTTCAACCAGGTGCTGACTGAAGGGTTCCCATTGCGGCTCGAATTCCATCGGGTCGGCCAGCCGTTCGAGAAACGTCCGTGGCGATTGTTTCGCGATGTCCTGCAGGCGAGGGAGCGGGCTGTGAATTGTTTCAGCCGCCTTAATCGTTGCATCGTAATAGCTTGAATAGGCGTCCCAGGTGCGTTGGCCGGGAGAGGTGAATCCAAATCCCGTGAGGCTTCTGGGGTGCGCCACTTTTTGAAATGCGTTGGCTGGCAGATGGGCCAGGCTTGTGATCGCCCCCAGGGCTTGAGGATCGGCCTGAGCAAGCCGTGGCCCATTGACTGGCTCCGTCCGGCTTCGTTGATACCCCATCATAAATTCATTTTGAATCGGCCAGCGGAGTGAGTATTCGGTTGGCGTCAAGGGCTGCAGTAGGTTGAGCCCTTGAGCCAGCACGTGCTTGTCGACTGTGCTTTGACTCAGCATGCGCGACAAGAGTTCGACATCGTCCTCGATCATCACGGACGCCAGGATTTTGACCGGAAGAGTTCGGGCCTCCCGTAGGACGCTACGCCACTTGGCTACGTCCAGTGTGAGTCGATCGAGGCCGGTCCTTATTTCATCACCGAATCCGATTGCCACAAACAGGCGATGGGCGCCTATGAGCTCCTCAATGCGGGGGGCGCCCGTATGTCCATATCCCCAATCTTCAAACTTCATCCGGAGAAATTGCTCGTATCGGGTGACGAGCGGCGCGTAGAGCGGCGCTGACGAGCGAAACGAAGCCTCTTTATTTCGGAATTCCGACAAGGGGTCACTGGTATGCCATTCGGGGACGACACGGTCATACGCGATTGGCAGACGAAGCTCCGTGCGTCCCGGTTTGTCTAAGTCAAAGCCACGTTCCGTCGGCCGCGCCCCGGTCTCACTCCAAATGTCGTATCCGGTTTGGACGGGGTTCGATCCACCTGCCGCGGCCATCCCAAGCAGAAGGAAATAGCCATTGTCGAGCGGGCGTTCGATGCTGTGGGCCGGTGGGGTCGATAGTCTGACAAACCCCTCACTGGGCTTCTCTTTCTTGGCTGACCAGATCAAGCCTGATAGTTCAAGGAAGAGTCCAATAATACAGATGCTGATAATGATGTTCCGCATGAATGGATTCAGCCTCGTTACGTGTCGTTGTGGAAGAACTTTCTGCAACTCCCGGATGTGGCCTGGATGGAGATCAGCAAGGCCCATGCCGACCCTGGGAGCTCTTCTAACCTCGCATTGATAGGCTGTTCTCCTGGTTAGATTAGAAACAGAGAGATACTGAATCCTGCGATTGTCGCACACTGACCCGGTCATTAATGGACTTGACATTATTCAGCAGGGTCTCCTATTGTGCCCCCACAATTATGATTCTTGGGTAAGGGAAGAGGGTGTAAATCCCTCGCGGTCCCGCCGCTGTGAATGGGGACGAAACCCGGCATTGCCACTGTCTTGGAGGACAGTGACGGGTGATGAGTGACAGGTGACTAGGGAGCGGTCTCGCTCGTCACATGTTTCGCGTCACGCGTTACGGTTCGGAGATGGGAAGGCGCGGGGAGTAGGGTGAACCATGAGCCAGAAGACCTGCCCAATGAATTGACCATCGTTCCCTCGAGGGCTGGGGAACAGGCGAGGATGAAGAACCGGGTGCAATCCTCAAGGTCTCTGTCAGGCCTTGGGGATTTTTTATTTGAACTCGTGTGGCCGCTGGATTCTGACGGGTGTCACGTTGGCCGTTGCCATCGTGACGGGTGGGTCCATCGCCTGGGCCTGTGGTGAGGGGGGCTGTGCGGATATGACGCGGCGTCAGCAGGGAATTCTGACCGGCATGCCGTTTATGGCGCATGTGTCGTCCCGGTCGTTTGTCGACGACGCCGGCCGGAAAATGTATTTGGCCAAGACGCCGGTGCGCATCGTCTCGCTGGCGCCGAGTGTCACGGAAATGTTGTTTGCCATCGGGGCCGGAGAGCAACTCGTCGGCGTGACGGATTTTTGTGACTATCCCCCGGAGGCTAAAGCGAAGCCGAAGCTCGGGTATGCCCATCCGAATCTTGAATCGTTGATGGCTCTCCAGCCGGACCTGGTCTTGGCTCCACGGGAATTTCTAAAGCCCGACGTCATTCTGAAGCTGGAGCAGTTGAAAGTTCCGGTCTTTATTTTGTCCGCCACAACGGTGGAGGACATTCTCGGACATATTCAGACATTGGGGCGCATGCTTGATCGCTCGGTGCAGGCCAATGCCATCGCGATGACGCTGCGGCAGGACGTGGCGGCTATCCGGCTGAGGATGCAGAACGTGTCTCCCGTGCGAGTGCTCTATGTGCTCAATAGTCACCCATTGATTACCGTGGGGCCGGGAAGTTTCATCGATCAACTGCTTCGAATCGCGGGAGCCACCAACGTCGCGGCCCAGAGCCAGCTGCCGTATCCGCGGATGAGTTTGGAGGTCGTGCTGCAACAGGACCCGGAAGTCTTGCTCTTTCCGATCGGAAAGGCCGAAGGGATTTCGGACAGTGAACAGCAGACCTGGCGGCAATGGCAGACGATGGCGGCGGTCCGGCGAGGGCGGCTGCATCAGATCCCCGCGGATCTCTTGAACCGGCCCGGGCCTCGAATCGGCCAGGCGCTGACGATGCTGGTGAATATTCTTCACCCTGAGATTGCGGCCGGACCTCCGTCCCAACCGTAGCAAAGAATTCTTTATGATGCCTGGATCTCCCCAACTGCTGACTTCCGAATCGCCCTCTCTCGCGTCGAACAGACTCGCTGGAGGGACTGCTGGTCATCGGGATGAGTGGCGGCGCGCGGGTACGATTCTGACGCACCGCCGGTGGTTGGGTATGATGGGGGCGTTGGCCGCAGCCAGCGTCGCAATATGCATCCTATGCCTCCAGTTTGGCGCGACGCGTGTCGATCTCGCGACGCTGCTGTCCGTCATGACGCAGCTGTTGACGGCAGGGAATGCTGAAGCCGCCGGCGGGGATACCGCGGCCACCATCATGCTGCACATCCGGCTGCCGCGCGTGTTGATGGGGTTTGTCGTCGGGGGCAGCCTTGCCGCGGTGGGCGTGACCTTGCAGGCGTTGCTGAGAAATCCTTTGGCCGATCCCTATGTGCTCGGTGTCTCAAGCGGCGCTGCCTTAGGGGCGGCGCTGGCTATGCTCCTGGGCATCGGGGCCTCGATGATGTTGCTGCCCGTGCTTCCCCTGTGCGGTTTTGCCGGCGGGTTGCTGGCGCTGCTCCTGATCTATCGTTTGGCGCAGTCGCAGGGACGCTTGCCCGTGCATAGTCTCTTGCTGGCCGGCGTGATTCTGAACGCGATTCTCACCGCGCTGATCATGTTCATCACATCGATCATGGAACCGAACAGGTCCGCGGGCCTGATGGCCTGGCTCATGGGATCCCTCACGGCGCCCGGCTATCCGGCCTTGGGCGTGTTGGTCGCGTATGCGGTGTTCGTGTTGGCGCTTGTGATGCACAAGGCCCATGCGCTGAATGTGCTGACTCTGGGAGAAGAAACGGCTCGCTCCCTGGGGATTGAGACGGAGCGAATTAAGACGCAGTTGTTCGTCCTGACGGCCTTGCTGACCGGAGCCGTGGTGTCAGTGAGCGGGATGATCGGATTTGTGGGGATGGTGGTGCCGCATGCGGTTCGCCTGGTGGTGGGGTCTGATCACCGGCTTTTGCTTCCTGCGTCGGCCTTGGTGGGGGGTATGTTTCTCGTCATCTCCGACACGCTGGCGCGGACCATCCTGGCGCCGGCTGAAATCCCCGTCGGGATCGTGACGGCGCTCGCCGGCGGTCCATTTTTTCTGTATCTCCTGCTCTGGCGCAAAGATCGGATGTTGTGACGTGGATAGGCAATTGACCGGGGCCTCCGTGCCCGTCGCGTGCGCTCCAGGTACGGCCATGCAGGT
The DNA here is from genome assembly GCA_030692565.1 of Nitrospira sp. Taxonomy (NCBI): domain Bacteria; kingdom Pseudomonadati; phylum Nitrospirota; class Nitrospiria; order Nitrospirales; family Nitrospiraceae; genus Nitrospira; species Nitrospira sp. The sequence goes on along the minus strand of JAUYAO010000041.1, from coordinate 179,464 downwards.
CGACCGGGTCTCGTTTCGCTATCGGACCGATCAACCGGGGAGGCCCTGGACCGTCGAGGACCTCTCGTTCGATGTGCGAGCGGGAGAAGTGTTGGGCATTGTCGGACCCAACGGCTCGGGGAAGTCGTCGTTGCTAAAACTGTTGGCAGGGCTCTTACAGACGAGTTCAGGACAGATTCGGCTCGGAAGCCAGTCGATCGGACAGATGGATCCACCCCTCCTGGCGCGTGCCATTGCCGTGGTTCCGCAGGAATATGTGCAGGTATTTCCCTTTACGGTGGCGGAAACCGTCCTCATGGGACGCTTCCCGCATCGCCGCGGGTCCTGGTGGGGGATGGGGATCGGTGATGAGTCTGAAGATGATCTGCGGCAAGCGCATCAAGCGATGGTCGAGACGGATGTGGTGGCATTGGCCGGGCGCCTCGTGTCCGACCTCTCGGGTGGCGAGCGCCAGCGGGTGATGATTGCACGGGCGTTGGCGCAAGAACCCAGCGTTCTCTTGCTGGATGAACCGATGGCCTTTCTCGACATCAACCACCAGATTGAGATTTGTGCGCTCATCAGCCGGCTGCAACATGAACGGCAGCTCACGGTCGTGCTGGTCTCGCATGATTTGAATGTCGCCAGTCAGTCGTGCGATCGGATCATCATGTTGAAGGATGGGCGGATTGTCCGAATCGGTTCGCCCCTGGAGACGATCACGCCGGAGAGCTTGCGTGCGGTGTACGGCTGCGACGTCGTGGTCGATGCGCATCCGTCTAGCGGTCGTCCGCGCGTCACGATGCCGGGTTGATCGGTTCGGTTGGATGCAATTCCGCACGGTCATGTCCCCGGCCGTGACGGGCTGATGTGAGGGGGGACGATCATTTTAAGGTGAAAGGGAGTTTTGTAGAAACGACGCGGGGGACGGGGAAGATGGTGCAAATCCATCACGGTGCCGCCACTGTCAGCGGGGAGCGTTCTTCCAGGTAAGCCACTGGTTAGACGTCAATCGTCAACCGTCAATCGTCATGCGGGAGGCTGAGAGCCTCTTTTGCTTCCCACGATTGACGAATGACCAATGACGAATGACGAAGACCGGGAAGGCGGAAGAAGGCGACGATCCGCAAGTCAGGAGACCCAGCCCGCAGTTGATTCGACTGAACCCTTCGAGCACAAGGGAGTTTCGTCATGTTGTTGTTCATCGATCGATTGATTCGGTGTGTCTGTCTCCTCTGCTTTCTCATCCCCCTCCAATCGGCGCGTGCCCAGCAAGAAGTCGCCATGGCGGATCAGGCCGACATCATTGAGACCCCCGAGATCGTTGTCAGCGCCACGAAGACGCCGATTCCGGTTACTCGGGTCACGAGTGCGGTCGAGGTGATCACGGCTGAGGATATGAAACGGCAGAATCTTCGAAGCGTGATCGATGCACTCCGTTTGGCTCAGGGCGTGGCGGCATTTTCCAGCGGCGGTCCGGGGACAGATGTGAGTGTCAGAATTCGGGGAGGCGGGTCAGCTCAAACGCTGGTGCTCATCGATGGAGCCATCGTCAATAGTGCAACGACTGGGAGCTACAATTTCGCCAACCTGACGACCGACAACATCGAACGGATCGAGATTCTTCGAGGGGCGCAGAGCATGCTGTACGGAGCGGATGCGATGGGCGGCGTCATCAATATCACCACGAAGAAAGGGCAGGGGCCTCCGACCGTGGGCGCCTTCCTTGAATACGGTTCGTTTGCTACTGTGCGTGAAGGCGGGACGGTTTCAGGCAAGCAAGGGATTGTGGACTATAGCTTGGCGCTGTCTCGTTGGGATACCTCCAGCTTTTCCGCAGTCAATTACCGGCGGGGCGCCACGGAGCGGGATTCCTATCGAAACTGGACGGGCTCTGCTCGCGTGGGTGTGGATCTGCCGAAAGACGGGCGTCTTGATTTCAATTTCAGATGGACCAATTCCGATGTGGCACTTGACAGTGTTTCGGCGACGTCTCCGAGTGATGTGTTCGGATCGAAGAGTCGGAGCCAGGATTATATTTTTAGCGGAAGCTATCAGCAACCGTTGACGGAATGGTGGTCGCAGAAACTGACGCTCTCGCGGGCGCAGGAGGCGTCGCTGTTCTTGCCTGGTACGTTACAGCGAAACTTGGTCACGGGCGCATTCAGCACTCCCTTTGGCACGCCGAATGAGACGCGGGTGTTATCCAATCGGATCGAATGGCAGCACGATTTCCGTATCACCGAGATGCTTTTGCTCAGCGGGGGCTATCAGTTTCGGGAGCAGCAAGGTGAAAACGATACCGGTCTGACCAATCGGATTTTGAGTTCGAATGCGGGATTTGCCCAGGCTCAGGTCAATCTCTGGGATCGTCTCTTTGGGACGGCGGGCGTTCGTTACGACAGCTATAACGTGTTCGGCAATGCCACGACCTATCGATTGACCGGTGGCTACTATAGCAAGGAGACCGACACGAAACTCCGTACCAGCTATTCAACGGGTTTCCGTGCACCGAGCATGAATGAGTTGTACTTTCCTAATTTCGGTAATCCGAATCTCGGCCCGGAAAAGAGTCAGAGCATGGATGTGGGGGTCGATCAGTTCTTCCTTTCCAAGTCTCTCAAGCTCAGCGGAGGGTTTTTCTGGAACCGCTACCGCAATCTGATCGTGACGACGAACGATCCGGTGTTTTGTGCTCCCTTTAGTACATTCGGGTTTTGTCCGCAGCAACTTGGTGATGCATCGACGAAGGGGTGGGAGGCCAGTTTGTCGTACGCCTACACCAGCGAACGGATGTTTCTTCGAGGGCTGACCTTCCAGGCGCAGTATACGAATACTTTGACCAGAGATCTGGATACGGCGGCGCGTCTCCCGCGTTGGCCGGTCGATCAATGGAGTATGGTGCTTGGGTATCAACCCATCGAGCCGATGTGGATCACCGTCACGGGCCGTTATGTAGGCTCGCGGTTCAATACCACGGGAAACAATCAAAGCCTTCGCGCGTTCGATGTCTGGTCGCTGGCGGCTACGTATGATGTGACGAAGCAGGTGCAGGTCTACCTCCGCGCGGAAAACCTCTTCAATGAAAAGTACGAGGAGGTCGCCAGTGCCGGGGTTCCGATTCGCTCGATATTCGGCGGCGTGCGTGTCGCATTTAGTGCCAAACCATGAGGTTGAGTACATGACTCATCCGAGACTGGTCATTGCCGGCACGGCGAGCGGTGTGGGTAAGACGACGGTGACGTTGGCGATCCTGGCGGCTCTGCGAGAGCGGGGCCGCCGGGTGCAGCCGTTCAAGGCGGGACCTGATTTTATCGATCCCGGCCATCACACGGCGGCCACCGGTCGTGCATCTCGCAACCTGGATGGCTGGATGCTGGGAGCGGCTCTCAATCGCCAAGTCTTTGGCCGGGCCGCAGCCGATGCGGATATCTCGATCATCGAAGGGATGATGGGATTGTTCGACGGCAGTTCGCCGGTGAACGAGATTGGCAGCACGGCTGAATTGGCCAAACAGTTGGATGCGCCGGTCCTTCTTGTCATCGACGGCAGCGCGATGGCGCGTTCCGCTGCGGCGATGGTGTCGGGGTACGCGCAGTTCGATCCGGCGTTGAAGGTAGCGGGTGTCTTGTTTAATCGGGTCGACAGCGAGGGACACTACCAGCTGCTCAAGGACGCGGTCGAGCAGCACACGAACGTGGCGGTGGTAGGGTATTTGCGGTCGGATCAGGCCGTAACGATCGCCGATCGTCACCTCGGACTGGTGACCGCGATGGAGCAAGGCACCGGCGAACTATATGACCGACTGGCGAAGGCTGCTGCTGACACCATCGATCTGGATCGAATCGAGGCCATGGCTCGATCGGCCGGTGGGATGAAAGATGCTACCTCCCCGTCCCCCTCCTTACAAAGGAGGGGGAAGATGGGAGTTCGCATAGGTGTTGCGAGGGACCAGGCCTTTTGCTTCTACTATCCTGAGAATCTTGAACTGCTGGAAGCGGAGGGGGCCGAGCTGGTTCCGTTTTCTCCACTGACAGATCACGCCATACCTGATGATGTGGCCATGCTGTATCTCGGTGGTGGCTATCCTGAGCTGCACGGCACGGAGTTGGCGGAAAATATCACCATGCGTACCTCCATTAGAGAATTTTCCGGGAGGGGCGGGACGATCTATGCGGAATGCGGCGGCATGATGTACCTCACGCAAGCCATTCGCGACTTCGAGGGGCGGCCCCATGAAATGGTCGGACTGTTTTCTGCCGAAGCGGTGATGCGAAAGCCTGGTCTGACGGTGGGATACCGGACGGTGGAGCTTACCCGGCCCTGTATTCTTGGCGCAGCGGGCCTGACGGTGCGGGGCCACGAATTTCATTATTCGACAGTAGTTTCGAAAGGCCCATTGACCCATGCCTGTGGGCTGACGGATGTTCGAGGAGAATCGAAGGGGCCGGATGGGCTATCGATTGGCAATGTGGTGGCGCTCTATACGCACCTTCATTTCTCCAGTCAGCCCCAGGTCGCGGCGTCCTTGGTCTCGTCTGCTCGCGGAACGCAGGGAGGACGATGATGACGGAGCAGGATGAACATAAAGCAAAGATGGAGCGGCTCAAAGCCTCGGTCGATCGGCGCATTGAGGCGGCGCAAGAAGAGCGAGGCCTGTTGATCGTCTATACGGGAGCGGGCAAAGGCAAAACGACCGCTGCGCTGGGGATGGCCCTCCGATGCATCGGTCACGGGATGAAGGTGGCCGTGGTCCAATTTATTAAAGGGGCCATCGACACTGCGGAAGAGCGGGCGTTGAAATCGTTCGGCGATCGCGTCACGTTTCTTCGAATGGGTGAAGGCTATACCTGGGAAACGCAGGATCGTGAACGAGATACGACATTCGCTCAAGAAGCTTGGAAGACCGTCTGCGGGTTCCTGCGCGATCCGTCCTATGCGATGGTGATTCTCGACGAGTTCAATATCGCGCTACAGCAGGATTATGTGGATGTGGCGGAGGTGGTGACCGTACTGCGTGCTCGCCCTCCGATGCAACATGTGGTGCTGACGGGCCGTGGGGCGAAGGACGTCTTAATAGAAGAAGCCGATCTCGTCACCGAGATGAAGCAGATCAAGCATCCGTTCCGTAAGGGCATTAAGGCGCAACCGGGGGTGGAATTTTGATCAGGCTGTTGAAAAAGTCCGCCAGCTTTGTTCTCGCGTCGCTCAGCGGCTCAACGTACGGAAGAGCTGACTTGAGGCGAAGGGCCTATCCGCTCGCATATGATCGAAGCGAGCGGGTCAAGCGAAGCTTGGTATGTACCTCCTCGCCTCTTCGCTTGCTTCGGCCGCGCTGGACGGCCATTTTGAACAGCCTGAAGGATTCCCGACGCGCGAGGTGGGAAGCACTATGAGAGGTCCGGTCACCAAGACGTGCGAAGCTTGCGGTGTGGCATTCTCGTGCGGTGGCTACCAGTGTTGGTGCGGGAAGGTCGGCATCACGGAAGATCAGATGGATTGGATCGCTGCACATTATAAAGATTGTCTCTGTCCCGTCTGTTTGGGGAAAGTTGCCGCCGGCGAACTGGGCCCTCAGATATCGCAGAGTAATCAGCGTGCCACGTGAACCGTGCGCGTGATGAAAATATTCAGAGTCGGATATCCAACAACTCGCTAGGAGGGACCCTACGATGTGTATAAATTCTCCCCGGACGCAGATCGTCATCGGTAGCGCTCTGGCCACGCTGATGGCCGCCACGCGCGGCCACCATTTCGGCACGCTCGAACATCTGCCGAGCGCCTCCTGGGCAGTCTTCTTTCTTGCCGGACTCTATCTCTCCTCTCGCTGGGTTTTTCCGGCGTTGCTGGTTGAAGCGGCATTGCTCGATTTTGCGGCGGTGACGTGGGGCGGCGTGGATAACTTCTGTGTCAGTCCCGCCTATGGCTTTTTGTTGCCGGCCTATGGTGTGTTGTGGGGAGCCGGCCGCTGGTACGCCGCGCGTCACCAGGAGAGGGTGGCCACGCTGCTTCCGCTGGCGGTGAGTCTCGTGCTCGGCACGGCTTTCTGCGAACTGATCTCAAGCGGCGGCTTTTACTTTTTCTCCGGCCGTTTTGAGCAGACGAATCTGACCCAGTTTGCCACGCGTCTTGTGGAGTATTTCCCAGGAGCCTTCTCGTCAGTGTTGTTCTATGTCGGCATTGCCGGTGGTATTCATGCGTTATTGAGCGTGGCCGGTGTGGTAGCGGCACGGACCAACCGATTCAGGACTTCGAGTTAGCTGAGACAGGACCACAGGGTGATTGAGCTGTACTTCCATTCGATCGTCCAATGGAAGGCCTGTGTCAGTTGGTTGAAGCCATGTGAAGGAGATGTATGTCTCGGGAAACGGGTGTTCGCAGGGTCATACGATCCGGCCGCGATGGAGCAGCTCCTCGGGCGAGCGTGACGCAAGAAGGCCATGGACCGCGCCATGAGTTTAGCTTGCCAGAGCGGGAGGCGGTCTATCGGGCGATCTTTGAGCGGCGCGATGTCCGCCGGAACTTTCTTCCGACGCCGATTCCTGACCGGATCTTGACGCGCGTGCTGACCGCAGCCCACCATGCCGGGTCTGTGGGATTCATGCAGCCATGGGATTTTGTCGTGGTTCGCGATCGTGCGACCAAGGGCGCGGTGAAAGAGCTCTTTCAGCAGGCCAATACCGAAGCCGCGACGCGCTATCGAGGAGAGCGGGCCGCGCTCTACCGGAGCCTCAAGCTGGAGGGGATCGAGGAAGCCCCGATCAATATCGGCGTGACGTGCAGCCGCCAGCGAGGAGGCCCTCACGTGCTGGGCCGTTCGACGGTGCGCGATACGGATCTGTACAGCACCTGCTGCGCCATTCAAAATCTTTGGCTGGCCGCACGTGCGGAGGGCATCGGGGTTGGGTGGGTCAGCATTCTCGATCATGGCGCGTTGAAACGGGTACTCGGGGTGCCTAAGCCGGTCAAAGTGCTAGCCTATCTCTGTCTCGGGTACGTGTCGGACTTTGCGACGAAGCCGGACTTGGAGGTAGCCGGGTGGCGCGCGAGGATTCCGGTGGAAGAACTCATTCACTACGAATCGTGGGGCAATACCGCGGCCGGATCTGAGGGGAAATTGTGATGCGTATTACCAAAGTCTATACGAGGACAGGCGACGCGGGGAAAACGCGTCTTGCGGGAGGCCAGCAGGTCTGGAAAGACAGTCTGCGGGTCGAGGCCTATGGGACGGTCGATGAGTTGAACGCTTCAATCGGAGTCGTGCGCGCTATGAATGCCGACATGCTCGACGAGTATTCAGCGGCGGGCATCCTCGAAGAAGAGCTGCGTTGGGTGCAGAACAAGCTGTTCGATGTCGGGAGCATCTTGGCCACCGCGCCGGGCCAGACGTTTAAAAATATGCCGCAGGTGACGGCGAAGGATGTGACGCGGTTAGAGAAGCTGATCGATCGCTGTCAGAAGGAATTGAAGCCGCTGAAGGAATTCATCCTGCCGGGCGGAGGAAAAGTCTCCAGTTTCCTGCATCAAGCTCGAACCGTGTGCCGACGGGCTGAGCGGCTCTGTGTGGCCCTGTCGAAAATCGAACCCGTCGATTCGGCGATTATTAAGTATGTGAATCGGCTGAGCGACACGTTGTTTGTGCTCGCGCGCTGGGTGGCGAAGACGCAGGGAGAGCCGGAATTCTTGTGGGAGCGGGATGTCGCCAAGAAAGCGGAGTAGCTCCATTCGGGCAAAGTCCGTGAGCCGGATCATCTTCGTGCTCGGTGGGTCGGCGTCGGGAAAGAGCGAGATCGCTCTGCGGCTTGCTGGGTCGAAGGGGCCGAGAGCGTTTGTCGCGACGGGGCAAGGTCTTGACGCTGAGATGTCGGCAAGGATTGCACGGCATCAGGCAAGCCGTGCAGCGGATTGGGAGACGGCAGAGGTGCCGCTCGAACTCGCAGCCTGGTTTGCGCGCGCAGGGAGCCGCTATCAGACGATTGTCGTTGATTGTGTGACGCTCTGGCTCAGCAATCTGCAGGGCTCGGGGATGAAAGAGCCACTGGTGCTCAAGCGAGTGGCCGGCTTGCTGGAGGCGATGCGGAAGACGAAGGCGAGGATCGTGATCGTGAGCAACGAGTTGGGGCTGGGGCTCGTGCCGGCGGAGCCGACTGTTCGGGCCTTTCGAGATCTGGCCGGGCGGGTGAACCAATTGCTCGCTGCAGGCGCCGATGAGGCGCACCTGGCCGTGAGCGGGATTCCGCTTCGATTGAAATGAAGAGGGGGAATGGGAATGTCGTTACAAGCTGTGTGTGACCGGATTCAATCACCCGATCCCCAGTTACTGGCAAAAGCCCAGGCACGACTGGATCGCCTCACGAAGCCTCAAAGCAGTTTAGGGCGATTGGAGGAAGTCGCGGCGCGTTATGTGATGATGACCGGGGAGCTGAAGCCGGCGATTCCTCGTGGCGTGGTCTTTACTTTTGCGGCGGATCATGGCGTCACTAAGGAAGGCGTGAGTGCCTATCCCAGAGAAGTCACGCCGCAGATGGTGTTGAACTTCCTGCGCGGCGGGGCGGGTGTGAATGTGTTGGCCCGTCATGCCGGCGTGGGCGTGCGCGTGGTGGACATCGGCGTCGATCATGATTTCGGAGCGGTGCCGGATCTGATCTCGAAGAAAGTGATGCGGGGGACGCGCAATCTGGCGATTGAACCTGCGATGTCTCGCGCAGAAGCGGAGCAGGCAGTCTTGATCGGAGTCGAGCTCGCGACGCAGGCGGCTCAGGAAGGCATTGGCCTCATCGGTACCGGTGATATGGGCATTGGAAATACGACGCCCAGTGCGGCAATCACGGCGGTGATGACCGGACGGCCTGTGGCTGAAGTGACCGGGCGCGGAACGGGTATTGATGATGCGGGGCATGTGAGGAAGGTGGCGATCATCCAACAGGCGCTCGATCTGCATCGCCCTAATCGAACCGATGCACTTGACGTGTTGGCCAAAGTGGGCGGGTTGGAAATCGGCGGGCTGGCCGGGTTGATCCTCGGTGCCGCGGCGGAGCGCGTGCCGGTGGTGCTGGATGGGTTCATTGCCGGAGCCGCGGCATTGATCGCCGTAGGACTTCAGCCTCGCTGCCGCGAGTATCTCATCGCGTCGCATCGTTCCGTTGAACGGGGACATGCCGCGATCTTCGATCACCTCGGGCTGAAGCCGTTGCTGGATCTCGATTTGCGTCTCGGTGAAGGCACCGGCGCCTGTTTAGGCATGAGCCTGGTCTGTGCCGCCGTGAAAATCTATACAGAGATGGCGACATTCGGTGAGGCTGGCGTGTCGGAGAAAGCCTAGGACCCATGGGAACGCTCGTTCGCCCTTTTGTATTCGCCTGGCACTTCCTGACGGGGATTCCGTTGAGCCATGCCTTGCACGAACCGACCGCTGTCGAACTCGCGAGGTCGATGGCCTGGTACCCGGTGGTTGGCTTGCTGATCGGCGGCGGATTGGTTCTTGCCGACGCGGGGTTGTCGAGAGTGTTCGATCAGGCGGTGGTGAACGTCTTGTTGATCGTCTTGGCGGTGATCGTGACGCGCGGATTGCATCAGGATGGGCTCGCTGACACGCTGGACGGATTGGCGGGAGGGAAGACACCCGCCGCACGGCTGCCGATCATGCGCGATCCCCGTATCGGCGCCATCGGTGCCACGGGCCTCTTCCTCTCATTGCTGCTGCGTTATGCGGGACTGATGGCACTGCCTCAGGCGATGCGAGTTCCTGCGCTCCTTTGTATGCCGGCCATCGGGCGGTGGGCGATGGTGACCCTGGCCTGGGCCTCTCCCTATGCGCGCGCCGAAGGAGGATTGGCCGCTTCGTTCCTGACATGTCTTTCCTGGCCCCATGTCGTCGTCGCAACGGGGGTACTCGCCGCAGGGCTGGGCTGGGCGTGTGGACTGTTGAGCGCTGCGGCGATTCTCCTGGGCGGATCACTGGTGGTGTGTGCGTTGTGGGCCGGGTGCCGCTTGTGGTTCGGCGGGATTACCGGAGATACATTGGGCGCGACGAACGAAGTGATTGAAATCCTGTTCCTGCTCCTGGCCCCGTCACTGCTGTTACGCTCATGACAGGGAATGAACTGGTGCTCGCGGCAGGCCTCGATCTGATGATAGGCGATCCCCGCTGGTTTCCGCATCCGGTTCGCGGGATGGGTCGGGTCATTGGATGGTACGACCACCGTGTAAGAGGATTGTGCCGGCGTCCTCTCGCGTTGCGTCTTGCAGGGTTGATCCTCGCGTTAGGGCTGCCGGCGGCAGTCTATCTGGTGGCATGGGGGATGGTGGCGGAAGCCGGATCCGTGGCGGATTGGCTTGGAACTGCGGTGACGATCGCCCTGGCGTCAACGACGCTTGCCGGACGTGATCTGTGGGATCATGCGCAGGCCGTGAAGAAGCCGTTGCAGCGGGGAGATATTGCCGATGCGCGTCTGGCCGTGGCGAAAATTGTGGGGCGAGATGCGGAACAGCTGTCTGAATCTGAAGTCGTTCGTGCGACTGTCGAGACCGTGGCGGAGAGCACAGCGGACGGAGTGATCGCGCCGCTGTTCTTCCTTGTGATCGGCGGTCCGCCGCTGGCCTTGGCCTATAAGGCGGTGAATACGCTGGACTCCATGGTCGGTCATCGGGACGAACGGTATATCGATTTGGGCTGGGCGTCGGCCCGGCTTGACGATGTGATGAATTGGGTTCCGGCAAGACTCACCGCGGGATTGCTGATACTGGCTGCCGGCTTGGTGACACGAACACCTGCCCGAATGGTGGATGGCTGGCAAGTCCTGTGGCGGGACGGCCATAAACATCCCAGTCCGAATAGTGGAAGACCAGAGGCGGCCATGGCTGGCGCATTGGATGTTCGGCTGGGCGGGACCAACTATTACGACGGGGTGGCGAATGAACGGCCGATCCTGGGCGATGGGCGGCGAATCTTGGTGTCAGGGGACATTGCGCGTGCGGCTCAGTTGATGGCGGTGGGGAGTGTCTTGGGCATGGTGATCGGAGCGGGAATCTTGTGGCGCCAGTAAAGAAATCCGTTCACGGCGGCGATGTGTATGCGGCCTCGCGCGAGCTCGGGCGGAAGATCACCGAGCTGATCGATTTCAGCGCCAGTATTAATCCGCTGGGGCCCTCTCCGAACGTTTGGCGCGCCATCACCGGGGCACGTCATCTCCTCCCTCATTATCCCGACCCTGAGTGTTGGGATCTTCGTCAGGCGCTCGCCAGTCGTTGGCACGTCAAACCCGGACAGATTCTGGTGGGGAACGGCTCGATGGAGTTGATTGTTGCGCTTCCGCGGGCGCTCAAGATCGATCACCTCTTGCTGGTCCAACCGACATTTTCAGAATATGCCGCGTCGATGGCGCGGGCCGGCGGGCGCGTCACGACGGTGTGCGCAGATCGAGATGAACAGTATGCGTTGCCCATCGATCGCCTCTGTGGGTTACTGGAACGGCCCACCAAGGGCTTTCGGACGATCGAGGGGATCGTGTTGTGTAATCCCAATAGTCCGACAGGGCGGGCATGCGAGGCTGATGAGGTCTTGAAGCTGGCGCGCGCCGCGCAGCGACGGGGCGTCTGGTTGATCGTTGACGAAACTTTCACGGATTACTGCCCGGAACGGTCTATCCTTTCCCTCGTGGCATCCTGGTCCAGAGTGGTGATCCTGCGCAGCCTGACAAAATTCTATGGATTGCCGGGATTGCGGGTCGGGTATGCGGTTGCGGCCCCTACCGTCATCCAGCAATTGCGCAATGAATTGCCGCCCTGGTCCGTCAATATCATGGGGCAGGTGGCCGCATTGGCCGCGCTGCAGGATACGGCTCATGCGAAGAGGAGCCTCCAGTTCGTCGAGGAAGAGCGGACTCGAATCTCCAGCGCGCTTGCGTGCTTGCCGGGATGCACGGTGTTCCCGGCGCATGCGAATTTCATCTTCGTGGAGTTGCCGCCTGGGTGGCCGGCGAGGAGCATGACCGAATGGCTGAGGCGTGAAGGATTACTCATTCGGGATTGTTCCTCGGTCCTAGGCGCGAATCCTCGTTCGATCCGGATCGCGGTCAGGTCCCGACAGGATAACGATCGGCTCCTGAAATCGCTCTCTCGAGTGCTGAGTGAGAGCCGATCGTGACGCCGAGACTGGCATCACGCGTACAGACTCGGTATTGCGTGACGGAGCACACGCTGGTCATTGATCTCGGAGGCAAGAGGCGAGTGCTGTCTTCTGCCCCGCAAGGCGGCGGACTTACCGTTGCGGCGTATATCCTGAATCACCAGGTCGAGTCGAATCCGATCACCAATAGGCATCCTCGATCTCACGGTGATCCTGCCCGGGCGCTTCGGCGACTCGCGGTCAGGCTGGGAGTGAAGCAGGGAACGGTTGGGCTCATGACGGCCGTCCCGATGAAACAGTTGGTCACGGCCAGGGTCTCGTCCGGCGCCGTCTGGGTTGAGTGCTTTGCTACCGTCGGTGTGACCAATGCGGTGAAGGCGGGGGAGTGGCCGGAGACGGACGGCCGTCGAAGCCGGGCAGGTGCAGTAGGAACAATTAATCTCATGGTCGTGACGAACGTCGGTCTGTCAACTGCGGCAATGGTCGGCGCAGTGCAGGTGGCCACAGAGAGCAAGACCGGTGTCTTGAGAGATCATGCCGTGCCGAGTTGGTCCGGACTGTCTGGCGCCACCGGGACCGGGACCGATGCGGTGGTGATTGCCTGCCGGCTTCGTGGAGCGGGACCCTGGCATGCCTATAGTGGAACCCATACCATGATCGGGGCGCTGATCGGGCAAGTTGTTACTCGGTGTGTGACTCGCGGTCTAGCGAAGGCGACGCAATGGCAGGAGCGGCACGCATGAAAGCTCGCGCACTCGCTGTGCTTGGAACGGGTTCTGATGTCGGGAAAAGTCTGATCACGGCGGGGCTTTGCCGACTGTTTCTTCGAGCCGGAATCCGGGTCGCCCCTTTCAAGGCGCAGAACATGTCGAATAATTCCTTCGTGACGCCGGACGGGAAGGAAATCGGTCGTGCCCAGGCGTTGCAGGCGCAGGCCTGTGGTCTCGATCCCGACGCCGATATGAATCCGATCTTGATGAAGCCGGAATCGGATCGTAGCGCGCAGATTGTTGTCCAAGGGAAGGTCTGGGGCAAGGCGGAAGCCAGAACCTATTTTGAGCAGCGGACAGAATTGGCCGAACGAGTGCAAGAGAGCTACGGTCGATTGGCTGGTCAATATGATGCCGTGATTATTGAGGGAGCCGGGAGTGCGGCCGAAATGAATTTGAGGGATCGTGATCTAGCCAATTGGTCTGCGGTGGAGATGGCGGATGCACGAGTCGTGTTGGTGGCGGATATCGATCGTGGCGGCGTGTTTGCGCAGGTCATCGGCACGCTGGATTTGCTGGCTCCCCACGAGCGCGCGCGGGTCGTCGGGATTATCATCAACAAATTTCGGGGCGATGCCAGCTTGTTCCATGACGGAGTGCGGTTTATCGAACAGAGGACTGGCCTACCCGTTCTAGGGGTCGTGCCCATGTTGCGGGGCCTGATCCTCGATCAGGAAGATGCCGTTGATGTCGAGGGCCGTCGTCATGCGGTGTTCGCCAAGGAGCGAGTCAACATCGCGGTGGCCTTATTGCCGCGGATGAGCAACTTTACCGATTTCAATCCGCTGATTGCGGAGCCTGATGTCGTGGTTCGCTATGCCGCGACGCCGGCAGATCTGGATGGTGCCGATGTGATTGTGATTCCCGGGAGTAAGAACACGATCGAGGATCTCGCGTATGTCCGTCAGTCCGGGATGGCAGCATCGATTGGTCGCCATGCGAGTGACGGGGCTGAGGTCGTTGGCATCTGTGGTGGGTATCAGATGCTGGGGCGGAGCATTGCGGATCCTGACGGGGTCGAAGCTGGGGGCGAGGTTGAAGGGTTTGGGCTATTAGATGTGACGACCAGGCTTGCGACGACCAAGACGACACAATGGGTCGAGGGGGAGTCTCTGGAGCTCGAGCCGCAACGCAGTTTGCCAATTCGAGGGTATTGGATTCATATGGGGCAGACGACCCGATGTGGAGCGCGATCCTGCTTTCATGTTCGCTCCATCAGGGGTGAGGCCGGACAGCCGGAGGGAGGGGGAGAAGCGGGGTCTGATGGAGCCGTGAACGAAACCGGTTTGATCTGGGGTACCTATGTTCACGGCGTCTTCGATCTTCCCGACTTCAGGCGCGCCTGGATTAACCGCATTCGTGGTCGAAAGTCGCTCCCGCCTTTGGCAGACGGAGTCTCGCGGGATATTTCACAGGCACTCGCCAGTCAACTCGATGTATGGGCTGATCATCTGCAGCTACATCTTGATCTCAGGCCGCTCATCCAGACTGTCGCCACTCGTCTCTAACTCGCACCCCCTTTTCTTTCTCCGGGATTCTGCGGTCTCTGTGATCATTCAGTAACAAGAATTGTCACTTGTGCACAGCCGTGCACAGACATCAGCAATCTGAGGCGAGGGTATCCTTCTGTCCGCGTCGCTCACAATTCTGGCAGATATGGCAGCATTTGAACGCATTCTCCTGTCGAGTGTCTTTCCGGATTCTCTCTCGCCCATCCCGGCACAATAGTTGCCATTCCTCTGATGTTGTTCTCGGTTGCGGTCTCCGCACGTCCGTGTCGTCCAACTTGTGCGAAGACGCAGTGGATGAAAGGGGTTGCCGGTTTTCATCGATTTCTTGCGAATGAAAAGCAAGCGACTACACTTGGGCGTGAACCACTAGACGAGCCAGTCTTGAAGGAGGAGGGGATCCTATGAAGGCACAGTTAACATCACTCATGCTTGGTGCGGCGATGTGTGCGACGGTGATAGGGGCGCCATCGTTCGCTCGCGCAGGCGATGAGAGTGAGACAGCGGAATTGCTGATCGCACTGTTGAAATCCGGCCGCGCGGTGGTGTCGGAACATCAGGCACTGATTAACGATCCCAGCAAAGGCAATAAGGGGTTCACGGACGAATTTATGGCCCATCAGGTCATTGAGAAATTTAAAGCGAAGACGCGCGTGGATCTGAGTCGCCCGAATGGAGTCCCGCAGAGCGCCGTCCTCCTGGCGCTGCTCGAAGCGGAGCGTGAAGTGGTGTTGGAAGGGCAGCCGGTGATCAATAAGCAGGGCGTCGCCTTCAAGGGATTTATTCCAGCGGTGTTCGCTCGAAAGTCAGGAGAAAAATTCTACAAGAAAACCGGCATTCGATTGAAATTAACGGGAACCGATTATCGTTACCCTGGCAACAAGCCGGATGATTTTGAGGCCGAAGTACTTCGAATGTTCGGCGATTCCCGCCATCCGAAGGGACAACAATATGCGAAGGCCACGATGGTCGGGGGCAAGCCGGTGATGCGTGTCATGGATCCTGAATATGCCGGCCCGACCTGTCTCACCTGCCATGGGGGGCCGAAAGGGGAACGGGATATTACCGGAACGAGAAAAGAAGGATGGAAAGAGGGAGATCTGGCCGGCGCAATCAGCGTCGTGGTGCCGATGCGGTAAGGGTAAGCAATCAACTATTCGAGCTGGAGGACGAGCATTATGAGCAAGATCGTAGTCGTCGATGATTCGTACGCGGAGTTGCAGATGATCGAAGGGTATCTCAAGGCGGCCAGCCACACCGTGGTGTCTTTCCCGAATACGGACAAGCTGGAAGATAAGATCGTCTCCGAAAAACCTGATCTGATTGTGATGGATGTGGTCATGCCGGGCCGGAATGGCTTCCAGGCTTGCCGCGATCTGAAAGCCGATGATCGGTTTAAGAATATTCCCGTCGTGCTCTGCACGTCCAAGGGGCAGGAGAGCGACAAGTTTTGGGGGCAGCAGCAGGGCGCCAATGGATATGTGGTGAAGCCGTTCAAGGCTGAAGATCTCTTGGCCGCCGTGAAGCGCGCGTTGAACTAGGCTTCCGTACGACACCGAACCTGGTTGTTGAAGGGAGATCATGGAACCAGCTCTCAGCACATCGCAATCTGTCGGGGCTGTCCTGGCTGACGGTGTCAAAGTACCCACTCCGTCGCGTATCTGCCTCATCACTCTCGGGGGGGAACTGTTTGCCATTGATTTGCGTCATGTACGAGAAGTCTTCGAGCTGGAATCCGTGACACCCGTTCCTGGGATGCCGTCCACATTAGTGGGGGTGGCCAATCTTCGGGGTACGGTCATGCCCTTGGCAGATCTACGTCCGTCGCTCGGGATTCCGTCGACCGCGTCACTGCCTTTCGTGGTGGTGGTCCGCCATGGTCAGCAGCAGGTGGGCATTCTGATCGACGCCGTCCCTGAAATACGTACGATCCATCCCGATGATCTGTTGAACGCGACGTCAAGGGGATTATCGGAGTCCCGGCCATTCCTTTCAGGACTGGCCAAGATTGAAGAGCGCATGAGCGGCATGGTCGATGTGCAGAAGCTCTTGGCCTGTGTGGAAGGCGTGTTGAATTAGATGGCCGACACGTGAGTCTGTCCGCTGAGTTGGCTGACCGCCGCTCAGGGAAGCGGCGCGACGACGATAGGAACCGATTACCCTATGGGTTGAGGAGGAGGAAGTTATGGCGAGGCACAGCAAGTCAGCGTGGACGATTCAGACGTGGTTCAATAATCTCAAAACACTGCCGAAGTTGATTCTCGGATTCTCTGCCGTCGGTGTCATCATGATCATGGTCGGTCTCGTGGGTCTTATCGGTTTGAGCCGGCTAAAAGCTGAGTTGCAGAATATTTACGACGGATCAACGGTCGCGCTGTCGAACACCGGAGTCAGCAGTACGAACCTCGGTCTGTATCATGACGCGCTGCTGAACGCCGGCCGCCAGTCACGGAAGAGCGACTTTGACGATGCAATCGCGCCGCTGGCCGTTCTCAAAAAACAGACATTGGAACCCTTGCAAGCCTATCAGGGGTCGGAGTTCCGCGAGTCGGCGACGGGCCGAAACGAAGCGAAGGATATCGCTGCGCTGAAGACCGCGTTGGCAGAATATTTCGTGTCGACCGACGGTGCCGTCAGCGCTTTTGCTGATAGTTACGCTGCGTCACTCTCCGAAGATCAGAAGCAGAGCATGCGAGACCTGGGTAACCTGGCCCTCTCCGTCGAAGTCGCGAACAAGTACAGCACGGCCACGCTGCGTGTGCGAGAGTTGATGACCACGATTCGAGAATTGGCCAAAGAACAGAACGAGAGCGGACAGGCCGAAGCGACGCGCAGCACGAATTTGGTGTTGTTCGGAGGCCTTATCGCGCTCCTGTTCGGAGGCACCATCGGTTACTACCTGGCCCGATATATTGCACGAAACATCGTGCACGTGGCCGATGTCGCCGAGCAAGCCGCTGCGGGTAACCTCCAGGCCCGCGCGAAGCTCGAGAGCGACGACGAGGTGGGCCACATGGCGAAAGCGTTCAACTCGATGTTGGATCGTATTACGGCCCTTGTGTCCACCGAGGAAGAGCGAGACGTGATGCAAAAGCGCTTGATGCAATTCCTTGTGTTGGTGTCTGACGTCGGGAAAGGAGACCTGACCAAGCGCGGCGAAGTCACGGCGGATATGTTCGGAAACTTGGCCGACGGATTCAATCTCATGATTCAGCGGTTCGCGCAGTTGATGCGCCAAGTGCGTGAAGCGGCTGAACGGGTGAATAAATCAGCCGGGACGCTGAGAGACAACGCCGGACAGATGGCCGGTACGGCGAAGCATCAAGCCGACGAATCCGTCAAGACGCTGGGCGCGGTTGAACAGTTGGCGGCGTCGATGCGGCAGGTCGCTGAAACCGCCGGGGCGTCTTCTGAATCGGCCCGCCAAGTGTTGCAAGCGACCGAGCGCGGTCGCGTGGCGGTCCAAGAAACCGTGCAGGACATGCAGAGTATCCGCGCTGCGGTGCAACGTATGTCGAAACAGGTGAAAGCCCTTGGCGACCGGTCGCTGGAAATTTCACAGATCGTGTCGACGATTCGGGATATTGCCAATCAGACCAACCTCCTGGCCTTGAACGCGGCCATCGAGGCCGCCGGCGCCGGAGAAGCGGGCGCCCGATTCGCCGTCGTCGCCGACCAGGTGAGAAAGCTCGCGGAAAGCTCCACGCAGGCCACGCGGGAAATTGCGGACCTTGTGAAAGTGATTCAAAGTGAAACGCAGGATGCCGTGGTCGCGATGGAACATGAAACTCAGGCCGTGGAAGCGGGGTCGGCTTCTGCGTTGCGTACGGGTGATGTGTTCAAAGAAATTTCTACGATCGCCCAGCGTTCATCCGAGCTGGCGCAAAGCATCGCATCCTCTGCGGTTGAGCAGACCGCTTCGACCGATAAGGTGGGACGCTCGATTAAGGACTTTACCGGCGGCGCGGTGGCCACGCAGAAAGCCACGGATTCCGCGCGAGTCACCGTAGAAGATATGGCGAAGCTCGCTGAAACGCTGACGGCCTCTGTGTCGCAATTCAAACTGGTGTAGTCAAATTACCCGGGGGATGTCCGTCATCCTCCGGGTACGAAGGGACCAGGATGAGCGCTGAATTTGATCCGGACAACCTGATGGCCATTTTTGTGGCCGAGGCCGTCGATGGCATGGCCGAGCTCAAGCGCGCCTTACATCCAGTCGATGGGTCCGTCCCAAGTCCGCAAGAATTGCATGAGCAATTTATTGTGGCTCACCGGATCCGAGGGGCGGCGGCGCTCTATGGCTTTGCCGGGATCGCACAGTTGAGCGAGCGGCTGGAATTGTTGTTTGAGCAGAGTCACATGGTTCCTGAAACGGACTGGCTTCGCGCCGTTGGTGCGATGCGTGAAATTGTGCAGGGCGTCCAGCTGCAGCTCGATGTGATCGGACAAGGTGGGGGTGAAGATCAGGTGACGATCGATCGATGCCTGGCCGTGTCCGATGGGTTTCTCCTCGCTGAAACCACAGGTCAGGTGGCCTCTATCGCCGATGGCGATGCACGGGATTTCGGAGATGGCGCTCAACTGAGTCAGGATTATCTTGTGCCAAACGTGGATGCGGAAGTGCTGTCCTACTTCGTCCCCGAGGCATTGGAATACCTGGATACGATTGATAGCCTGATTCGGAATTTGCAGGCTCAGCCACACGACGAGGATGCGATCTACCGACTCTTTAGAACGGCTCATACTTTGAAAGGATCAGGCCATACGGTTGGCTTTACCGTCATCGGCGATATTGCCTATCCCATGGAAGAGTGTATGGGGAAGGTTCGGGAACGACGGGTTCAGCTGAGCGACGCGCTCTTCGAGGGATTGACCCGTGCGGTTGGCATTATTCGGCTGGCACTGCGGCGAGATCCAACCCAGGTGCCGCAATTACAGCATGATGTGCCGGCTGTGATTAACTTCCTGACGCAGTTGCGGGATGGTGAGGCTGTCGTGGTCGCGGCATCAGCTTCTCCGGTTGTCCAGGTAGCGGCGGCGCCTTCAGGTGCGGCGACAGTCGATGGCGAAGCGGCGGCGAGCCCGGTGCTATCGGCTGAGTATTTGATTCCGCAACTGGATCCCGAGGTGCTGTCTTACTTTGCCCCGGAGGCCCAGGAGTATTTGGAAACGCTTGAGGCCAATCTCCTGCGGCTGGATAAGAACGTTCAGGACGACGAATTGATCAATCAATTGTTCCGGACTGCGCATACCCTCAAGGGGTCTGCGTATACCGTAGGGTTTCAATCCATCGGCGATCTGGTCCATCACATTGAAGACTTTATGGGAGCGGTGCGTGACGGGCATTTGGCTGTGCAGCCCGGTCAGACAGATTTATTGCTTCGAGCCGTCGATGTCGTTCGCGTGCTGATGCGCCGTGACCCTGCGGCTCTGGCGACAACTCAGCACCGATTCGCCTCCGCGCTCGCTGAGCTGAAAGTTCTGCATGATGGCGGTGTCCCACGTATGGAGCCGGTTGTCTCGAACGATGCTGCGACTCCTCTCATGCCAGCGCCTGCCGGACTCAATGAAGAAGCGGCCCAACCCAAAGCCGCCGATGGACGGTCTGCAGAAGATCGTGAAGTGATTCGGGTCAGCCGGGACCGACTAGAGCGACTGCTGAATCTGGTCGGTGAATTGGTCATTGGGCGAGGCCGGTTAGAGCAGCGTCTTCGGGTGTTAGAGCAGCTATCTCAACAGGTATTAGCCTGCAAATCCAGGCTGGTCGATGCCGTACAATCGTTTGAAGAGAAACATACGTTCACATTTCCGGCCACTCCTGCAGCTTCCACAGAGACCGCCGCTCCAGGCATGGCTGGTTTAAGCGATTTCGGCAGTCTGGAGTTCGATAAGTATGACGATTTCAATATTCTGGCGAGACGTATCAGTGAGGTGACCGCTGATATTACGGAATCGATGTCGCAACTGAGCGGATCCATCCGCCGATCCCATGATGATATGAGCCAGTTGCAGCAGCTGACCCTCGGTATGCGGGATGAAATCGCGCGTGCCCGCATGGTTCCCATCGGGACTCCGTTTACGCGGTTCCGCCGAGCGATTCGGGAGATTGCCCGTGCTTCAGGGAAAGAAGTGTCGCTGGTGACGTCCGGTGAACATACCGAGGTGGATACGGGGGTCGTGGAGCGCCTCGTCGACCCCTTGGTCCATCTTGTGCGCAATGCGGTGTACCACGGCATTGAACCCGCCGGCGCTCGAGTGGCGAAAGGAAAACCAGCGGTTGGCACGGTCTACTTGCACGCCGCTCATCGAGGCAACTCGATCATCATCGAAGTGGAAGACGACGGGGCGGGTCTCGATCTCAAACGGATTCGGACGAAAGCCGCGAATCTTGGGCTGGCTCGGCCGGAACAGATTCAGGCGATGCCGGATGCAGAAGCCTTGAAGTTTATCTTTGCCCCCGGGTTTTCGACGGCGGAGAAGGTGGGGGATCAGGCTGGGAGAGGCGTCGGTCTCGATGTGGTCAAGCGGGTGATTGAGGGGATGAACGGTCATATCGACGTGGAGTCGCTTCCCGGAGTGGGCACCAAGTTTACGTTGGATTTGCCGCTGACGCTGCTCATTGCGACGGCTTTGATGGTTCGAGTGGGATCGGAGCGGTATGCGATTCCATTGCCCAACGTGCGCGAGGTCACCATGCCGACGGTGGGCTCGTTGCAGCACATGGGGGAGCGGGCCATTTTGCAGATGGGCGAAGAGGCGATCGATCTCTATTCATTGCGCCACTTGGTCCGACGGGAAAGCGGGATGGTCGATATCTCCATGCCAGTGGTCGTGGTACGCACCGTCTCTGGTCCGATCGGACTGGCGGTCGATGAGTTGTTGGGGCGCCAGGAAATCGTCATTAAATCATTGGGTACGTTACGCTCGATGGAACGTTCCTGCTTCGGCGGGGCCACGATCGATCCTGAAGGGCATGTAGTGCTCGTGGTGGATACGGGACGTTTGCTCGCGCGGGAGTCTCGGGAGTCGGCCGCGATGTTGGCGGCCCCGGAAACGACCGTGGGGACTCATCAGGACGCGGGCCAAAGTACGGATGGCCAAGGCCCTGCGATGGCGTCAATTCTCTTGATCGACGATTCGCTGAGCATTCGGAAATTTGTCGGACGCATGTTGGAAAATGCCGGGTATCAGGTCGATACCGCGGTAGATGGCGAAGATGGATTGCGGAAGGCCTCGGCGCATTCCTACCGGTTGATTTTTACAGATTTGGAGATGCCGAAGTTGAACGGATTGGAAGTCATCCAGGCGTTGCGTAGTCGGCCACAGACGCAGCAGACCCCAGTCGTGGTCATGACCACGCGTGCGGGGGACAAGCACCGTCAGATGGCGCTCAATATCGGGGCCAGCTCATATATCGCTAAGCCGGTGGAAGAACGCGCGTTGCTTCAAGAGGTCGAGCGATGGGTCGGGCAGGTGACGGCGGCCCGGAAGTAAGGGCATCGGGTGCAGGTCCACGATAGGATGATATGCAGAACCGAGGGCACATGATCGATGAGGCGGTGGTATGAGTTTGCGGGGCCATCGGATCGGGACGGCTGCTCATGTACCGAGCGAGCGCTTTCTGATTGTCGGAATAGGCAGGCAGCAATTCGCCTTGTCTGCTGAGTTAGTGCAAGGGTTGCTGACGATGGAAGAGCGTGGATCCGTGAGCGCCCTCACGGTTCAAGGTCAGGAGTATCCCTCGCTGGATCTTGGGGATCAGCTTGGGCTTGCTCAGGCTGGCGACGGGCCGGAGACACGCATGGTGCTGCTGGCCCAGGCGGGGATTCGCGCCCATATCCGGGTGGATCGGGTTCATGGGCTGGTTGAAATCGAACGGACGCGCGTGTTGCCTTTGCCGCGTCAATTCCGCAGTGAAGAGCGGAACTGGTATGTGGGCCTCGTATTATATGGGGACGGAGTGGCGGTAGGGCTTCATTCGGGGTGGCTGCTGAGCGGCGGCATGCAGGGACATGGCGGGTTGCAGGATCAGAGTCAACGGTTGCCGCTGCGCCTGTCGGACGCATCCGACAAACTGGGGAAGGGCATCGCATGCTAAGGGGCGCGGTTGGCCGGCAACGTCAGGTCACTTCCCAGCTGTGTCATCTCTTAGTCTTCTCGGTAGGGGGACGCCGGCTGGCGGTAAAGACTGAAGAGATTGGCGGGATCTCTGCTTGGGTTGGCAGTATTCCCATTCCCAGTTGTACGCCCTTCATCTCGTCGGTGATCCGCCGAGATCAGGCCGTGTTTCCTGTATTTGATCTCGCAGGGATGCTGAAGGTTCGGGTGAAGGGAGAGCAGCGTCTTTGTTTGATGGCTAAGCAGGCCGACGGTGCGATGGCGATTTGCATCGATGAGGAAATGCCGGTGTTGCATTCCCTCGATGCCGCAAAGATTCAGGTCTATCGCGACAACGATATCGACACGGTGGGATGTTTTACTGATGAGTTTGAAGACGTCCCCATTATTTCAGCTGCCCGATTGGGGGGAGCGTAAGTTGATGGTTACGAACAGAGGTGAAGGGAGTCAGTATGCCGAAGATTCTTGTAGCAGATGACAGTATTGCGGTCAGAAAAGTCGCGGAGCGCTTGTTGACGGAAGCCGGACTCGGCGTCACGTTAGCTGCCAATGGGGAAGAAGCGCTCGCGTATTTGTCGAAGGAACGGCCGGACGTCATTGTGTCGGACGTGATCATGCCGGACAAAAGCGGATATGAAGTCTGCGCGTTTGTGCGGGGGCATGCGTCGCTGGCCACAACTCCGGTATTGCTGATTTCAGGCATTGTGAATGACGAGGTGACGAAACAGGCTGAGTCCTGTCATGCGGACGGGGTGCTCAAAAAGCCGTTTCAGGGAACTTCGCTTAAGGATCGGGTTTTGGAGCTGCTTGCCAAGCGCCAGGAGCCGGTAGTGGCTCCTCCCCCTGCCGCGCCGGCTCCCAAGCCGGTGATGTCCGGGGACGTATGGAACGGTCCTCGTATCACTGATGAGCAGCTTGCGACCTATAAACAAGCAGTCGCGCATGCCAGTGAACTTGATGCTCAGTTGCAAGCCGAGAGGGTGAAGGGTGAGGGGCTCAAGAAACGTGTAGGAGAACTGGAGGTGCTGGCGGCACAGGCGAAGGAACTGGAAGGCCAGCTTGCCGCCGAGCGTCACCATGTTGAGGAAGCGAGCAATCAGTCGAGCCGGGCGCAGGCCATAGAAGCTGAGTTAGTTCAAGAGCGGCAACAGATTGTGTCTTTGAAGGCACGGATTGCGAGCAGTGAGGAGTTGCGGTCAGATGCGCAGGCGAAGACAGCGGCTCTCGAATCAGCGTTGAAGTCAGAGCAGGATTCTGCTCAGGGCTTTCGGCAGCAGGTCGCCGATCTTCAGCAGGCCGTCAGTGCGGTACCTCAGTTGGAATCCACGCTGATGACCGAGCGAGCGGCCACGGCAAAACTGGTCGAGCAATTGACTGTCTTAGAGGCTGCCGCGGCCCGGACGAAAGATCTGGAAGCGCGGTTGGCCCGTGAAGAGCATCGCGCTGCCGACTTCGAGCGGCAAGTGAAGCAAGCGGACGCCGCGCTGACGGCTGAACGGGCTCGTATCGGGGAGGTAAGCGGACGTCTTGCTGAGGCTGAACGCGAGGTGCAGCGGTTGAGAGACTTGGAAGCCCAATTGGCCGCGGCGACTCAGGCTGCACATGCCAAAGAGAGTCGTATTCAGGAGTTGGAAGCAATGGTGGCTGCGGCGCATGAGTTCGAGACGCTTTTGGCGACCGAGCGGGAACGGAACGCCGTGTTGGCACGGCGTGTGTCGGAATCTGAGCAATCAGCTGAACAATCTATGAAGCGGTTTGAAGATATGGCGCGGAAGCTCGGGGAAATAGCCGGATTGGCCTCTCAGCTCGGTGGTGGAAAAGGGCGGGATTAAAACAGCGCGATCTCGCGAACCCAGACCTGTGCGCATGCGAAGGAATAACGCGGCATGGCAGTCGATACAGACGATGAATTTCAAAAAGAGTTAATTGCGCTGTTTGCCCAGGAAGCGCAGGAGTGGTTGCAGCAGATTCATGTGGCCCTTGATGAATTGCAACAAGGGCCTCCGGCTGACCGTCACCTGAAATTGGCGCACACCATCAAGGCCGGATTGGCAAATCTTGGCGGGTCCGCCGCAACGATTAATCTGCACGACGTCGAGCAGGCCAGTTTCTCCGGCCTTCCCTTGGTTGAGGCGGTAGAGGATCCGTCCGTCCCTCTCTCGGCCTCCGCTTTTTTGGCGCTGTGCAAACAACTGGGGCAGATTCACGATGCGCTGACCAGGGCGACCGGTGTGGCGTTTGATCCTGAGTCCGCAACAGAAGAGGTGGGGCCCGTCACGGTGCCGGCACAGGAGTTCCTGGCCGCGCTCTCCGATCTGATCAGTCGCCTGGGCGGCGGTACGGCTATGCCATGCCACGTGACGACAACAATCATGGCACAGATTGACGGAATGATGAGAAATGGAGTGACGCATTGTGACGCTGCGTCGCTACGTGAGGTGCTAGCGCGCGGTGCCGAGGTCGAGCAGGTGTATGCAGAGACGGTTCAGCGGCTTGGACCGCTCGTAGCCGACGGCATCGGAAAGATGGCACAAACGTCTATCGGTCAATGGAAAGAGGTATCCGGCGAGTGGAGTGCCGTGGCAAATCACGCGTCTGAACTCTGGTCTGTCTCTCAACAGGTGAATGCGGTCGACGCGATGACGTTCTTCACCGGGCTGCAGAGCTTTCTCACGATTGCGATGGAACAGCGGGTGACGCTCCCGGCTGCTCAGTTTAAGAAGGTGGAGACCCGGTTGCGTTCGATGGCTTCGATCATTCACGCGTGGGCAGAGGCTGGGCGACGAGAGCGGGGTGCCATCGAAGCCTTATTGCCCGCGGCGTAGCGGTGATCCCGTACCGCTGTGTTTCGCCGACCATTGAATCTTCCCCAAACCGGTTCCTTCGCAAGGCGAAGATGGAATGGAGCCCGATGTGTTGATCGCTGAGCCCGAATCGTTTACGTACGAACAGCATTGGGGGCTGCAGGCCCAGCCGTTTGAGAATGTTCCCGATCCGCGCTTTTATGTCCCCTCGGTGAAACATGAGGAGGCGCGGCAACGGATTTTGTATGGGATTCAGGCTCGAAAGGGCGCCGTGATGTTGACCGGCGAGATTGGAAGCGGGAAGACCCTCCTGAGCCGTGCGCTGATTCTCAATTTACCGAGGTCGAAATACGATGTGGCCTTGCTGGCAAACCCTTCTCTCCCGGAAAAGCAATTTCTTGGCGAGATTCTCTATCAATTCGGATTGCCGGTCGGTGGATCAAAAGCGGTGCAGCTGAGGCGCCTGAATGAGCATTTGCTATCGAACGCCAGGCAGGAACTCGATACGGTCCTCGTCATCGACGAGGCTCAGACCATCCTTGAGGATCGGATCTTTGACGAGGTTCGGCTCTTGATGAATTACCAGATGAACGATCGGTTTCTGTTGACGCTCGTGTTGCTTGGCCAGCCGGAACTTCGAGAACGGGTGGCGCGTATTCCGCAACTGATGCAACGGATTGCGGTTCGGTATCATCTGGAGCGGTTTGACGTCGAAGAAACGCAGACCTATATTCAGGGCCGATTGGCTGCGGCAGGGTGCCCGCGGAGGCTCTTTACCGTGGATGCGGTGGAAGCGATTTATCGACACACGGGCGGCGTCTGCCGCTTGATCAACGCGCTCTGCGATCTCTGCTTGTTCAGCGGAGCGCAAGGAAAAGTGGATTGCATCGATCAGACGCTGGTTTTGCACGTCGCAGATCCGCGTTAAACCGACCAAATCGGGTTGGGAAGAAGGGGAGAACGGGTTTCCATGACATGGTATAGGGACGCAGAAGCCGAGCTGACCCTTGTTGCCTCGGCCATACAAAGCCAACGGACCATTCAGCTCGATCGACTCGAGGCTTTAGCAGCCTCGCTGGTCGCATCGTTGAAGCGCAGCGATGAATTGATCGTCATGGCGCTCTCCAGTCCGTCGGGATCGCCGCTCTTGACCAACCTCGTGAACGTGGCCGTCGTGTCGACGAAGGTGGGGATGGGACTGGGATACTACGGACGCGAATTGGAGCGTCTGGCGCTGGCCGGGCTGTTGCACGACATCGGATTGTTTGCGGTCCCGCAATCGCTCGTTACGAAAGCCGGCCGACTGACGGCGGACGAACGGACGTTGATCGAACAGCATCCAGAACTGGGGTTCGAGGCGATCAAGCGATCGGGGCCTGACTACACCTGGTTGGCGGAATTGATTCGCCAGGCTCATGAGCGCACCAACGGATTGGGGTATCCGAATCGGTTGAAAGGGCGCCAAATCGGCGAGATGGCGCTGATCATCGGCGTCTCCGATGTGTTTGACGCGATGATCAGCGAACGGCCGTATCGCCCCAGGCTTTTTCCGCATGAGGCGATCAAAGAGTTGCTGGTGGCAGAGCGAGCCACGTTTCCGCGGGAGATGACCAAAGCGCTGGTCGAGCAGCTGTCGGTGTACCCGCTCGGCACCACCGTCCGACTGACGACCGGAGAAACCGGGATAGTGGTGGGAGTGAATGTGCAGTACCCATTACGGCCGATCGTGGAGGTCGATGAATCGGGAGAGGCGGGTCACGTCGAGAGTCGGCACATCAATCTTAGTTTGACTCCTCTGGTGAGCATTATCGAAGCGCTCAAGGCTCCCGTGGTCGGTCGTCTTACTTTTGCGCCTGAGGTTCCGAGCGTGGCCGTGCCGGGGGCGGCGTCTGATCAGTTTACGTCGCTTCTAGAGAGCCTGGACGCCATTGCGACTGCCATTCAAGGCGTCGTGGAACATGCGCGGCATCCTGGCGCGGTGGTCGGGGGAAAATCTGAAGCTGTCCCTGGTCAAGAGGCCGTGGCGGAGACGCCGGGTCAGGATGATGCCGGCTTTGACAAGGAAGTCGTGGGCTTATTTGCGCTAGAGGCGCATGAGTGGCTGGCGCAAATTCAATCGGCGCTCGCACGGCTCAGTGCCGATAAAGAGGGGCCGGTTCGTTCGCATGTTTACGGGATTGTCCTTAACGGCATTACGAATCTGGCGAAGTCTGCGGGCACGGTGCACCTTGATGAGATTGAATCGATGGCGACGAACCTGCTGCCCGCGCTTCGTGACGTCGGCGGAGCAGAGACGGCCGTTGCTTCCGAGTCGTTGCGTCAGTTACACCACGGCTTGAATCGCGTCGTTGCCGCGGTCCGGCAGTTGGCATCCGTTCCGTCCCAGAGCGTAGCGGGAGATGAACGGATATTCGGCGCCGGGGAAGCATCCGTGGTGCACGCGGAGGAGATGGATGCTGTCGAATGTGTGGAGACGGCCACGCCTAACCTCCATCCCAGCGGACCGAACAGCGAATGGTCCTCGCTCCCGTTATTAAGTGCGTTACGTGAGCTCCAGAAGGCTCGATCGAGATCGATGCAGCCGGCCCGCGATATGTTGGAAGCGGTGATCCATCGGGCCGAAGAAGTGGGTGAGGCCGAACAGCCGGTCGATGTGGCTACGATCGAGCGTATCCTTCGCGACTTGGACCGGCAGGATAATGAGTTTCTTCAGGCCGTTCACTTGCGCGTCCCGAAAATGACGGAGGCGCTTGCATCGCTTCGGGCGCAGGCCGCCAGTTTCGTCACGGCGTCTCAGCTTGATCCCATTCTTGACCATGTCGAGTTCTTGCATGATCAGGCGAAATTGGTTCAGGCGATGACCATCATGATGTTTCTCCAAGGGTTGAAGTCGTTCTTGACGGTCACGGCGTACCGAAAGGTGACATCGTTACCCATTCGGCTCGAAGCTCTTGAACTGCGCTTGAAGACGTTAGTCCCCATGGCTGAGCAATGGGTGAATCTGGGGCGTCTTGAGCGAGCCACTATCGAGGAAATCCTTCCTGCCTGAAATTTCTTTCCACGCACATTTTTCGAACTCGCAACGTATTGATATCACGCACTAGCTCTATGGCTAGTGGTTGGGCATTGCCACGAGCGGACGCTGCGTATCAATTTGATATCAATGAAGAACTCATGCCTAAACAATAGGCACTGAGGTGGCGGTGGCACCTGTGATGCTGGTTGGCCTATCATCCACATGGATATCCACAGGTCACACACAGATTTTGTGGACATGCGACTCTCCTGTTTCGCGGGTGGTCTTCTGAATGCCGCTGTAGGCTGGAGTCTGCCGCGATGAAGGGCGGATCGTGGTATCGGGAGAGGGGAAACCGATCGATCGGCATAGTCCGCTAAGCGGACAGGGAGGTTTGGCAGTTCAGACGTGAAAAGGGGACGTTGATCCTGCTGATCATGAATGTTAGAAGAAGAACGACAAGCCTGTCGCGATAAATACCGCACTGCACTCAGATGATCCCGTCTTGTGCCGCTGCGGCTCTTCGGAGGGGCAGTTGTCGTGGCGGGGGCTTAGAAATGTTGCTGATGGTATCGGATCTGTGTCTCATCGAATGAGGTGATTGTGCCCAAGCTGATTACTGTACAACGGCCGGAGCAAGTTACGAAACACGCGCATGACTACGTCAAGACCTACATTCTCATTCCTTCTGGGTTGGTCGGTTTGGTCAGTATGCTCGGTGGAGTCGCAGGACTAGGGTATCAACTGTTTGCCACCGATCAGTATACCTGGGGAACCTTCCTTCAGAGCACGGGGCTCATTGCATTGGGTGCGGCGCTGGGGTTTGCCCAGTCTCTCTACCATTCCTATCTCTTGCGATCGTTTCCAGAGGTCCTGGCGGCTCGTATACGCGTGGCTACGGCCAAGCAGAGTAAGAAGGGGGCCAAAGTTCCTGAACCGCCTGCCTTGGAGCATCCGGGGCGTTCGTTGATCCCGATGGCGTATATGCTCGGTGCAGGGGTCATGCTTGGAGGGTCGTGGCTGGCGCTGTCAATCGGACAGGTCTCGATTGTTCCCGCCATTCTCTTGCCATGGGCCGGGTTCTATTGGGCGCGGTTGTTTTTCTGGCGGGGCCGCGTCTAGCAGGATCCTGAAAAGGTAATTAGACCGGTCCGAATCAACAGAGGCTACTTGCGGGCGCGTGCCGACGGCTTCTTTGACGGGCGGGGCGTCTGGGCAAGCTGGGTTTCCAGTGTTGCCACTCGCTGTTCCAGGCTCCTCACCAGCTGGCGGAGCTCCGGAAGTCTGGGAATGACGGCTTGTGCTTTCATCCAGGTTTCGTGTGGCATGACCGGCGCTCCGGAGACGATCTGATTGGGTTCAAGGCTCCGATTGACTCCGGCTCGGGCGGCGATCATGACCTGATCCCCAATCGTGATGTGATCGGCCAATCCGGCCTGCCCCCCGATCATCACATGCTGTCCGATGGTCGTGCTCCCGGCAATGCCGACCTGCGCGACGACGATGGAATGGGCGCCGATCGTGACGTTGTGGGCGATCTGAACGAGATTATCCACCTTCGTTCCGGTCTGAATGCGCGTGTGCCTCATCCGCGTGGTCGCGCGGTCGATCGTCACGTTGGCTCCGATTTCCACATCGTCTTCGATCGCCACTCCGCCGAGCTGGGGAATCTTCACGTGTCGTCCCTGATCCTGCGCATACCCGAAGCCATCTGAGCCCACCACGGTTCCGCTATGAATGATGACACGGGCGCCGATGGAGCACCCTTCGCGGATCACGACATTGGGGTAGAGGATTGAATCGTCTCCGATCGTGGAGCCGGATCCCAGAAAGACGCCGGGATAGAGGGTCACGCGGGCGCCGACTTTAGCGCGATCACCAAGAGTCACAGACGGCCAAATAGATACCTCCGCTCCAATCTCGACATCCTGGCCCCTGGTGAGATCCGCTGCAATGCCACGCGGGAGAGATGGCGGAGTCAATCGTTGAGCCACGCGGGCCCAGGCAAGCTTGGGATTCGTCACGACGATGTGGGGGATCGACAACTCCGGCAGGTGACGATGCGCGAGCAGTGCGCCGGCCTTGATGCCGGCCGGTATTTTCAAGTCCTTGTCGCTGCTCACGAAAGCGATGGCTTCGGCTGTGGCATCCGGAAGGCTGTCCACTGTCGTAATGGGAGTCGTCCCATTTCCATGGAGTTCCCCTCCGACGAGCTGATGAACCTGATTGAGCGTCAGCGTGATCGAGGGGGAGGGCGTGCTCATGACTTCGCCTTTCGTTTCGTGGGCGACTTCGTCGCCGTTGGCTTGGATGCCTTCTTGGCGACCGGCTTCGCCGGTGCCAGACGTCCTTCGACGTAGGAAGCGACCGAGCCAACGGTGGCCAGGCCGACCAGGTCCTGGTCGGGGATTTGAAGGTCGAACGTTTCTTCGATCTTGTAGAGCAATTCAATCACCGCCATGGAGTCCAGGCCGAGGTCATCGCGAAGATGGTGCGAGGCTTTGATGGTGCTGGC
The DNA here is from genome assembly GCA_030692565.1 of Nitrospira sp. Classification (NCBI taxonomy): domain Bacteria; kingdom Pseudomonadati; phylum Nitrospirota; class Nitrospiria; order Nitrospirales; family Nitrospiraceae; genus Nitrospira; species Nitrospira sp. Next base: position 148,627 of record JAUYAO010000041.1, on the reverse strand, counting down.
GTCTCGTTTGAGATATTCTGAAAGAGCCTGGATAATCTTCTCGACGATCACTCGGTCAGCCATGGTGTCATTCCTCTTGGTCGGGAGTCGCTTAGGCACGAAATTGCTTCAAGACGACTGCAGCATTGTTGCTGCCGAAGCCGAACGCGTTCAGGAGCGCGGCTCGAATCTTCTTCTCTTGTGGATCGCGGCTGAGGCCGCCCAGCCGGCAGTCAGGGTCAGGATCGTCATAATTGGCGGTGGGATGGATGTGTCCCGTATGAATGGCCAATGTTGTGGCGATGGCTCCGATCGCGCCGGCGGCGCCCAGGGTATGGCCAACCAGCGATTTGGTCGCGCTGATGGCGATTTTGTCCGCGCGATTCTTAAACAGCGCTCTGATCGCTTTGGATTCGACGGCATCGCCGATGTTGGTCGATGTGGCGTGGGCGTTGATGTAGTCCACTTCCGACGGGCTGACATCAGCGGCCTTCAACGCCAGCTTCATAGTGGTGGCGACTTCCTCGCCGTCTTCGCGGGGGATGACCATATGATAGGCTTCGCTCGTCGCGGCATAGCCGGCGAGTTCAGCATAGACGCGGGCTTTGCGCTTCTTGGCATGGGCAAGCGACTCCACGATCAGCGCGCCGGCGCCTTCTCCCATCACAAATCCGTCCCGGTTCCGGTCGAACGGGCGGGAGGCCCGCTCCGGTTGGTCGTTGAATTTGCTGGAAAGCGCGCGCAGCGAACAGAACCCTGCGAAGACGAGCGGGGTAATGCTCGCATCGGCTCCGACGACGATGACCGCATCGGCTTGTCCGGTTCGAATGCAGTACCAGGCCTGGCCGAGCGCATGGGCGCTGGATGAGCAGGCTGTTGAAATCGTAAAGTTGGGCCCTTTCGCGCCGGTGGCCATCGCGACAATTCCGGACGCGGAATTCAGCGTGATGACGGGGATAAAGTTGGGATGAACGCGGTGCGGCTTCTGATGCAGATAGAGTTGCGTAATTTCCCGTTCGCCCATCACCATGCCGCCCATACCGGCTCCGACAATGACGCCAACTCGATGAGGGGATTCCTTCTCCATGTGCATGCCTGAATCGGACAACGCCTCGCGGCTTGCCGCAAGGGCAAACTGCGCGTACCGGTCGACACGGTCGCCAAGCGAGGAACCGATGTGCTGTTCAGGGGAGAAGTGTCGGATTTGTCCGGCGACCTTCGACCGGTAGCCATCCATGGGAAACGGGTCGAAGGATGTAATCGCTGAAATGCCCGACTGTCCCGCCATGGCCGACTTCCAGAAGGTGCTCACGCCGATGCCGATCGGCGATACCACCCCCAGGCCTGTAATTACGACCCGACTAGCCACGCGTCATACTCCTTATTCACACAGGTTCGGTCACTACTTACCGGAAGGTCTGCGTGCAGTCAACCGGTGTCAGTAGCGTACTTTGAGCAGGAGGTAGAGGCCAAAGCTTGCAAAGAGCAAATTGGCGATCCATCCGGCCAGCATGGGGGCGAGCAGCCCGCCTCGTCCTAGGGCGATCGCAATGGAATGTGTCGTCCAATAACAGAATCCCACCACGAAGGCCTGGCCAATCCCAACCGCCATGGTGCCGCCGCGGACGCCGCTTCGCCGGAGGCTGAGGGCAATGCCCACGATGACCATGATGACCGCGACGAAGGGAAAGGCGAGACGCCCATAATAGTCGGTCAGCAGGCGGGCAAATGAACTGCCTTCGTTCTTGAAGCGGCTCATGTATCCACGAATATCTCTGATGGTCATCGTTTCGGAATCTCCGGCCAGCCAGGTCGAAAAGTCGTCGGGAATCAGCGACAACTCGACCGGTTGCTGTCCGAATTGGACGAGCGCCACCGATCCGTCCGGGTGGAACCGCCGCTGGTTTCCGTTCTGAAGCATCCATCCGTCCGGGGTATAGGTCGCGGTCGCGGCTTCCGTCATGCGGTCTAATCGAAACCCGTTTTGAAAATGGTAGAGATGCACCCGATGGAGAACCGCTCCGCCGATCTCGACCTCTGCGACGTGCATCAGGCTGTCCGATCCCATGCGGATCCAGGGGCGAGGCGCTTTGACGGCCATGGGGGCCGGCTTCTTTTCGATGCGGATGAGCCTGATCTCCTCGGCTTTTTCTAAGGCCAGCGGAATCACCGTTGAGCTGAAGCTCAACAGGATCAAGGAAATGCACGCGGCGAAAATAAGGAAGGGGGAGGCAATCCAGGTCAAGCTGATCCCGCAACTTCGCATGGCGGTAATCTCATTGTTGCGCGCGAGGAGTCCCAGAGTCAGGAGCGTCGCCATGAGGATTGCCAGCGGGGTGATCTGAAACGATATCGCGGGAGTCTTCAAGACAAAATAGGTGAGGACGTCGACCATGTTGGCGTCGAACTTGAGAAAGCGGCGGACTTTTTCGAAAAAGTCGATCACGAGATAGATCGTCATCAGCCCTGAAAAGCACATCAGGAAGATCTTGGCGTACTCGCGAAGAATATAGCGAAAGAGAATCGTCATCGGGCTTATTCGTAGCTCATTTTCCAGAACAGCCAGGCGGTGAGGAGCGTAAATAATCCATTCGGCATCCAGGCGCCGGCAAACGGGGAGATCCAGAGCGTGGTGACGAGGAATTCGCAGGCGATATTCAAAATATAGTACGCGACGACGATCAGCACGCCGACGGCGAATCCGCCCATCCGTCCCGATCGCTTGGAGACAATGCCGACCGGGACGCCCAGTAAGCAGAACACCAGCGAGGCGGTCGGAAAGGCCAAGTCTTTGTAGTACTCCATCAGGCGACGCAAGGCTTGCGTGTCCTTCCCTTGGCTGGCAGTCAGTTGGGCTTGAATCGAAGCGTAGGTCGGACGCTCTTCAGTCGTGGCATACCCGCTTTGGTTCAGGCTCATCTTCAGGTCGTAACTGGTAAACGAGACCTGTTGATATTGATCGACGACATCCGGCTGGCTATGAATGACGCCGTTCACGAGTCGAAGTGCGACCTGTTCATGCTCAGGATCCATGAGGACCTGAAAGTCATCGGCCACGATAATGCGAGGCTCATCAGGGCTGCGCTCGTCCGATATGAAGATGCCGGATGTCGCCTGCCCGGATCCGCTATCCGGAATATAGATCACTAATTTGGGAACAGGTTCATTGAACGTGCCTCGTTCCAGGGCCAGCACCAGTTGGTCTCGAAGGAGGTTGAGCGCGACTTTCTTCAGATTCACCGAACTCCACGGCTGTCCCCATTGGGAGAGGACGAGCGTCAAGGTAAAGACCGAGAGGGCAAATAAGAGGACCGGCTGGGTGAGCCGGTAGAGGCTCAGTCCCGCGGCCCGCATGGCCACAAGTTCCTTGTCGAAGGAGAGGCGTCCGAAGGCCGTGATCGAGGCGATAATGCCGGCGATGGGCAGCGTCAGGACCAGGAACGACGGGAGGAGGGTCGCGAAGACTTTCAGTACAGACCAGAGGCCGACGCCTTTTGACACCAAGAGCTCGACGAGACGCAGAAGCTCTCGCGTGAGCATCACGAAGCACAACGCCCCCAGGCTCAGCCCGAACGGGGCGAGGAGTTCTGTGAAAATATACCGGTCGAGTAGTGTTCGTAGAATCACAAGCGTAACGGTCGTGAGCGCGTTGCGGCACTATAGGGCAGTCGTGCGACCTTGTAAACCGCGTGCGGATATGGCCCGGGCCGAATGCGTCCCTTGACAAGGTGAAAGTGCTGTGGTACTTCCACTTCGCTTTATCATTTCACCGATGGGTTCTGTGCGTGATTCAATTTTTCTGCAGACGCCCGTCAGTCGATCTCCTCACTTCTCTCTTTCTGTTCATCGCAATCATCTGTGTCTCTGTACGGCGTGTTTGGCAGACTGCGTAACTACACGTAGTCATTGAGAAAAGGAGGATCTTGTGAAGACCAAAGGAACAGTGAAGTGGTTCAATGATCGGAAGGGTTTCGGCTTTATCCGATTGGATAGCGGGGATGATGTCTTTGTGCACTATTCAGCGCTTCAGGGCGATGGCTTTAAGACCTTGAAAGAAGGCGAACCGGTTGAGTTCGACATCGTGCAAGGAGCGAAAGGGCCGCAAGCCGCCAACGTGTTGAAGGGCGAGCTGTCCGCGTAAAACTCTGCATAGACCGCTAGGGTGGGGGCGTGTTTTCTTCAGGGAAAACACGCCCCTTTCGTTTCTGCCATTTTCTGGACAAAACCTATTGAGACTGTTAGCGTTTGCCTATTCTTCTTCATAGAGGTCTGTCTTGGCCCTTGATCGGACAAAAGTTCTCCAAAGTGCGCAGTTGTTGGCCGCTAAAGGCCAGTACGACGCGGCTATTGCTGAGTGGCGGAAGCTGGCCGGAGAAGCTCCGAACGACGGCAGTATTCACAACTCGATCGGCGATCTTCATCTCAAACGCAACGCCGTGCCCGAAGCGATCACGGCGTTTCTTCAAGCGGCGGCCGGCTTCCGATCGGAAGGCGCAACGCTGAAGGCGATCGCGACCTACAAAAAGATCCTTAAAGTCGATCCCACCCGGTACGAAGTCTACCGCCATCTCGGTGATCTCAATGCGGAACGTGGTTTGTTGAGCAGTGCGGTCCAGGACTATCTCACGCTGGGGAAGTATTACCTCAAAGAGCGAAAAGGCAAAGAGGCGCTGGAGGTCTATAAGAAGATCGTCAGCCAGGATCCATCGAACCTCGACGCTCAGCAGCGTGTGGCGGAGCTGTGCCTCCAAGAAAATCTTCAGGACGAAGCGACCAAAGTCTATCTGCAACTCGGGCGGGAGCGATCGGCGCAGGGCCGCTACGATGAGGCGAAGGATGCCTATCTCGCCGTGCTCCGGATCGATCCGAAGAACAACGAAGCCGCTCAGTTTGTCGAGGGTGCGCAAAAAGGCGGGGCTGCTCCGGGAAAGCCCGCAGCGTCCGGCCATATGGCCACCATGGCGAGCAGGCCGTCGGAGCCGTTAGATTTGTTGGCTGAAGCGACGCGCCGGATGGATGAGAAACAGTATGCCGGAGCTGAGGCGATCCTCAACCAGTTGCTGACGCGGGAACCGGGAAATCCGCAGGTGTGCCAATTGCTCGCGCGGCTCCATCTGCAGCGCGGCGACGTGCAGGTGGCGTTGGGAGAGTATCGCTTCCTGGCCGGCGCCGCACTCCGCGCGCAGGATTATCCATTGGCCGAAGCGCTGGTCTCGGAGTTCCTGGCTGCCGAGCCGAATTCGGTTCCCCTCATTGAATTGTCGGCAGAACTCTTCGAGGAAAAAGGCGATTCCGCTGCTGCCGCACAGCAGTATGCGAGGGCGGTGGAGCTGTTATTGCTTCATCCCGAAGCAGGGATGGAGAGTTTGCACGAGGAGCTCTTTGAGAAGGTCAAGCTGCTTGCCTCGGACTCCGACTTGGTTACACGCCTGACCGTCCTTATGGGTGGTGAGGCTCCGGTTGAGCCTGCGGGTGTCGTCGAATCAGTCGTACAGTCTGTTGCGGAAACGGTCGCTCCGGAGCCGGTCGCATCGCCGTCGGTCGTCGAGTCTCCGGAATTCACATTAGACGGAGCGGTTCCTGACGATCATTTGTTTACCGTCCCGCGCGCGGTGTCGTCCGAGGCCTGGCAGATTCCCGTCAATGACGCGATCCCGGATGGTGCTCCGGTATCTCTGAGTGCGAGTGAGCCATCGGTCGATGACGGATCATCAGCAGCGACAATGGCGGCAGCGGAGACAGAGACGTCGCGTCCCGGCGCCTGGCTGACGAATGCGCCTCCGGAGATACCGCAGGCGGTTGAGCCTATCTCCATTGAGCCGATGGCAATCCCAGCTGTCATGGCTGAAACAGCATCGGTGCCGTCTGCGGAACTGCCGCCAGACTATGAGGCGCATTTCACCTTGGGGATTGCCTACAAGAATATGGGGCTCTACGAAGACGCGATGGACGAGTTTCATGTGTCCAAGTCAGCCGATTCGTTCTATCTGGATTCCTGTCTCATGACAGCGCTGTGTCTCAAGGACCAGCGTGCATATGCGCAGGCGATTCGCGGCTTGGAAGCGGTCCTGTCTGATCCTCGCTGCCAGGGAGCGAAGGGGCAGGCGATTCGCTACGAGCTGGGGATGTTGTATGAAGCTGAATCGCAGTGGGGGAAGGCCGTCACCACCTACCAGATGATTCCGGCATTCCATGATGTTCCGCAACGGCTGGAGTTCCTCCGAGGCAAGGCGTCATCTGCCCAGAGTGAGTTTCGCATCGCCAGCTAGACTCCCCGAATGACCGGATTCAGCGGAGCCCGGCCTCCAAGTACGGCCGCAATATTTTCCACGCAGATCATTCCCATCTTCAAACGAGCGTCCAGTGTTGCCGATCCAAGATGGGGCAACAGCACGACGTTCGAGAGCTGTTCCAATCCAGACAGAATCACCGGTTCGCGTTCGTACACATCCAACCCGGCTCCGGCAATCGTCCCTTGTCGCAAGGCGACGAGGAGGGCGGCTTCGTCGACGACCGGTCCGCGGGACGTGTTGATCAGAAAGGCGGTGGATTGCATCATGGCCAGCTCGCGCGATCCAATGAGATGGCGCGTCGCCTCCGACAAGGGCACGTGCACCGACACGAAGTCGGCCTGCGTCAGCAGCTCTTCCAATGGTCGGTGAGTCCAGGTTGTGACACCGGATGGAGGGGGACAGGGCCGACGGCTGGCATAGATCACCGGCATACGAAACCCTTGCGCGCGCAAGGCGACAGCCTGCCCGATCCGACCCATGCCGATGATGCCCAGCGTTTTTTCTGTGACATCCGTCCCCAGCATTTGAGTCGGCGCCCATCCCGGCCAGGTCCCGGAGCGGGCCCATCGGTCGCCTTCCACCACATGTCGTGCGACTGCCAGAATCAGGGCCCAGGTGAGATCCGCCGTCGCATCCGTCAGGACATCCGGCGTATTCGTCACCACGATCCCGCGGCGCGTGGCGGCGGCCACGTCGATGTTGTTGTATCCCACCGCATAGTTCGCCACGATCTTCAGGCGCGGCGCTGCCGCGAGCAAGTCGTCGGTGATCGGATCGGCCAGCGTGCAGATGACGGCGTCGGCTTCGGCAAAGCCGCGGCGTTGCTCGTCTGAGGAAGGCGGCTGATCTGTTGGTTCAGAAATGAGCCGGTACTGCTGTCGTAGCGCAGTCATCACCGGCTCAGGGAGTATGCGGGTGACGTAGACGAGCTTGGGTTGGGTCATCGGATGACGGTGAACGGACTCACGGCAGGGCCTGATACTTCTGTCCCGCAATGCTTCAGACGGATCCGGCGCGTCATGATCGCGGAGGGTAGGGCGAGGGAGGTGCAAAGTCAAGCAACGATCCCCATCGTTCCGAGGGGCTATGCGAGCAACGATCAACTCGATGGCTTGACCCTACCGAAGGCCTCGCCGATAATAGAATCGTAGAATTAGTGATGCGATCTGCCTATCTGTTGGGCCGAATGAAGGAAGGTGAATAATGCCGGCTGCCGTCAAAATGGAAGTCAGTCAGGAGACGATCATCAGAGCGGTCAAAGGCATGAGGAAGTCTGTCAGACGAGTGTTCTTGGAAGATCTCATTGCCGCGACCTCTCCGGAGTATCTTCAGAGCATTCGGGAGGCGCGACGAGATTTCAAGACGGGGAAAGTAAAGCCCCACCACGAGGTCTTTGGCCGGTGAAATACCGGTTGGTCTACACACACCGGGCGATCCGGGATATCGATGCGCTTGATTTGAAGGTAAAGCAGCGCATAGGGAAAACTCTCCTCCGTTACGAATCCGATCCTCTCAAGTACGCCGAGCCTCTCAAGCAATCGGAATTGGGCTCCTACCGATTTCGCATCGGTGATTATCGCGTCGTCTTCGATCTGGAAGGAGGCCAGGTTGTAATTCTGCGCGTGGGACACCGACGAGAGATCTATAAGCGGTAGGCACGGCATCGGTTCAGCGCCTCCTGTCTCTTCAGCGCGCTCGCCGAGGGATAGCAGGGTCGTGCCAAATCAAGCAACGACCCTAGGCCAAGATCTAGACCAGGATGCTTTTGAATCGCCCTTGCAAGAGATGGCCGACGCGTTGATGCCGCCAGTTGAAGCGCGCTGTGTATAGCCCTGCCATTCAGCCGCCGCATGCCGCGGCTCAGATTCGGTTCGGGTGTGTCCATGAGCCGATGATAATGATTCCCTATCAGTCAATAGGCATAGCACCGCCAGTGCTGCTGGAGAATTTCTCTGCCAAATAGTTTCAGGAAATGCTGTCGGTCGGTGACATCGTGAAAGACGGGCTGCTGCTCGTTGCCGCGGGCGGTCAGGTGGTAAGGCGCCGGGATATTCCAATCGCAGTTGGCGGGCCATGAGGCGGGAGGGTAGGAGGGTGGCAGTGCAAAGTCAAGCAACGACCCCATCTCTTTGTCCCCCATCTCTTTGTCCCGACCCCATCTCTTTGTCCCGTATCGGGCCCAACTTGAAGCCCGAAGTTCTCCTGTGAAACTGTCTCCTTGACAGGGGAGCTTACGTGTAGTCGCTTCCGACGTCACTCTTACCCGCTGCTGATCTTCCTGAACCACTGAGGAACTGTTGTTGACACGGCGGGCCCCGTCGAGGAAAATCCTGATGCCGCTTGGTTAGGCGACAGCAGGTTGCGAGGTGATAAGGAGTTCTATCCATGCCAATCATTTCCATGTTTTGAGCCCCCTTCTCACTAATTTATTAAAATTCTTGAGATCTCACTCCAAGTGCAACACTTCACGCCCGGAGGGGGTAGGGTGTTGCCGTGCCAACGAGAACCTATAGACACATGAGTGCCGAAGAACGTGAAACCTGGTCATAAGGGTGGGGCCATTGCTCGACGTTGCGTTATGCCATCGCCGCGGCGGCAGCTCCTGTCCGATCCGTAGCAAGAACTCCGTCCAGTCAGCCTGTGGGTGGGGGCACGCAATGTCCCTATTTCTTGAACGGCGGGTTCGTCGATCCGACGCCATTGGCTAACGAAGAATTTCTCCTCGACCCATCACCCTGACCTCTGGCCCCTCGCCTCATGCCCGACAGCTTGTTCTCTCCCGCACAGTCCGTCTAGAATGCCCCACGCTTGAACTATGACTGCGCCAACCCTCATTCTTCCAGACCGATCGCGAGCGATCGCGGCTGATCTCCGGGCCCAACTCGGGTCCGAGAAAGTCAAAGACGATTTCCCCACCAAGACGGCCTATGCCGTCGATGCCAGTATTTATCGGATGGTGCCGCAGGCGGTGGTGCTGGTGGAGTCCGAGGACGACATCGCGAAGACCATCCGCTATGCCCGGTCTCGCGGTATTCCCCTTACGCCGCGCGCCGCCGGGACCAATCTCACCGGGTCGGCGATCGGGAACGGGAACGATGTATAGGGTCGGGTCTTGCAATCAAACATTGCGGTTTTGCGGCAAGCGCGGCGGCTTGTCGTTGCTCATGGTGGGTATGCGATTCTCGGGAGACAGTTCCGGAGGCGTGCCAGGATCTTGTTGAGAATTTCGCGGTGACGTTGATCGGCATGTAAGGGGAGCAGTTCTTCGTATCGATCGGGACGCGGTCAAGTCGCTTACGCGGCGGAGTATCGGACGACGTCTACGGATAATTGCCGGATCGTTGTGCTTGTTCCCTTCGTGAGGCGTTCCATCTGTTTGTAGACGGGGGCGTCGAAGTATCGTTCCCCGCATTGCGTGCACACTCCTGCTGGGACGTTTTCAATAATCTTGAGATCGTCTCCCCACCAGAAGTCTACAGTGGTGGGTTGTTGCACGACGGTTCCTTTGCAGAAATAGCAGGATGTGGTCATTGTGCACCGCCTTTCCTTCTCGTTCGCCAGTCGGGTTCCCATTCTTCGAGGCTCGGTTCATACGCTGTAATGATTAATATCTCCTCGCGGTCGATTCGTCCGCATACCACATGAATAGGCCGTCTTTCCTGTGTGAGGCCATGAATGAGGCATGAAGGACCTCGGGGATCATTCGGGTAGTCTTCGATGATGGTCCCGTTCCGAATCGCGTCTTCGATAGTTGTCAGGGAAATTTTTCGACGGCGCAGTTTCTCCGTATGCGTAAAGGAAATGAGGTAATGCCCGCTGAGAATGCGATATCGGATGTCTTCTATGGTCATGCAGAATCAATTTATCCTACTAGGCAGGGAATTGGTCCAACTCCGCTGTCCCCACTAGATAACGAAAGTCTACAGCGATCAATGGCAACGTGCAAGGCTGGCTTGGAGAAAAGAGGTGAGTCGTTGCATGACGGTGAGGAGGCAAGCGGTGAGCCCATAATCATACCCTTGTTCTCTCTCTCTCTGTCCGTCTAGAATGCCCCACGCTTGAACTATGACTGCGCCAACCCTCATTCTTCCAGACCGATCGCGAGCGATCGCCGCTGATCTCCGAGCCCAACTCGGGTCCGAGAAAGTCAAAGACGATTTCCCCACCAAGACGGCCTATGCCGTCGATGCCAGCATTTACCGGGTGGTGCCGCAGGCCGTGGTGCTGGTGGAGTCCGAGGACGACATCGCGAAGACCCTCCGCTATGCCCGGTCTCGCGGCATTCCGCTCACGCCGCGCGCGGCCGGGACCAATCTCACCGGGTCGGCCGTCGGGAGCGGGATCATTCTCGACGTGTCGCGGTTGAACCGGATTCTGGAAATCAATCGCGAAGAACGGTGGGCGCGGGTGCAACCGGGCATCGTCCTGGCGGAATTGAATAAACAGCTGGCCCGGCAGGGGCTCTTGTTCGGGCCCGATCCGTCCAGCGGCGACATGTGCAAGCTCGGCGGGATGTTGGCGAATAATTCATCCGGGCCGCACACACTGCGCTATGGGTCGGTGAAGGACAATGTGCATCGACTCAGGTTGTGCCTGGAGTCGGGAACGTGGCTGGAGGCGAAATCCTACGCGCTGAACGATCCGACCTTGGAACGGCTCCTTTCGACGATCCCGGCCCTGCGGGACGTGCTGGTTCTGGCGCAGTCTCATGCCGATTTGATCAACGGCAGGCGCCCGACGGTCAGTAAGAATAGCTGCGGATATAACTTGTTTGGCCTGGTTGACGGGTTGGCTCACGGGCAGTTCGATTTGCCGAAGCTTCTGGTCGGGAGCGAAGGCACGCTTGGAGTCATAAGCGAAGCCACGCTCCGGCTGGTCGAGAAACCGAAAGCGACGCTCACGGCCTTGATCCATTTCCGGCATCTGGAGGATGTCGGGGCGGCTGTCCCGCTGTTGCTGGCCCTTCAGCCCAGTGCGCTCGAAGTCATGGACGCCAACACGCTCGACCTGATCGGTCGCGCCAAGCATGGGATTCCCTCTGATGCGGCGGCCACCTTGCTTGCTGAACTCGATGCCGACTCGCTCGCGGTAGATCTGCATGAACGGGCGGAGCAGATGGCAGCCGTCTGCCGGCCGTTCCGACTCGCGGCTGACCTGACGCTGGCGTTTGATCCTGAGCAGCGTGAGCAATTGTGGAAGGCGCGCAAAGCCCTCTATCCCACCCTCTATCGATTCGATCCGCGCAAGAAGCCGATCAATTTTGTGGATGATGTGGTCGTACGGGCGGAGCGGATCAGCGAGCTGATCCACTATCTGGAAGAGTATTTTTCCGGACAGAAGGTGCCGGTGGCGATTTTCGGTCATATCGGGAACGGCAACGCGCATATCGTCCCGCTGCTCGACGTCAACGATCGCCAGGATTTCGACAAGATGGTGCAGGCCTATCGCGAGATTCATTCGACGGTATTGGACCGCTTTAGCGGGTCTATCTGCGGAGAACACGGCGACGGCCGTGTGCGGGCTGAGTACGTCAGGAAGATGTTCGGCGAGGAGCTCTACGGGCTGTTTGTGCAGGTCAAAAAGAGTTTTGACCCCACCGGCGTGCTGAATCCCGGCATCAAGATCAGCGACGCGTCCTTCACCGAGCATATCGACTACCCCAGGCTCTCGAAGTCCTGCGCGACCTGCGCGAAGTGCAACGCGGTCTGTCCGGTCTATGACGTCTTCCAGTCAGAGGACATGAGCTCACGCGGCTGGTTCGAGATTGTGACGTCAACGGACTACAGTTACCTCAATTCCAAGCGGGTGGTCGAGGCTTGCGTGAATTGTAAATCCTGCCGGACGGCATGTCCTGCCGGCGTCGATGTGTCGGAGCTTATTCTGAAGAAGCGGGCCGAGCATCCCAATCGCCTGACCGGATGGATTTTTCGCTGGCAGGCACGAGGAACGTCGTTTGAGCCGTTCCTCAAGTTTCTGGGACGCACTCAACGCCTGTGGGATCGGCCGGTTGTCCGACGGATTATGGAGTGGGGAGCCGCGCTGGCGCTCAAGGCTCTCGCGCCGACAGCCAAGCTGCCTCATGAGTTGTTGTTGCCGCGCATTGCTCCCATACAACTGCGTGAGCGGCACGCGGCATTGATCCCTCAGCCTGGCGCGCAGCCTGCGCCTGGCAGCGTCGCGTATTTCCACGGCTGCGCGGCGAATTATTTTGATGACGGGGTCGGAGACGCCGTCATCGGGGTCTTGCGGAAGCATGGAGTCGAGCCGGCCATGCCGCCGCAGCGTTGTTCCGGGACGCCGATCCAAACCTATGGACATCAAGAGCTGACTCGCGAGGGGGCTCGGTTCAATATCGCCTCGTTTGCGTCTTATGAGACGATCGTGACCGGTTGCGCGTCCTGCACGCTGATGCTGAAAGATTATCCTACGCTCTTCCCCGACGGCGACGAGCGGCGCCAGGCGGAACATCTGGCGAAGAAGGTCGCGCATATCGCCGAATTCGTGGCGCGATCCCCGCTCCATCCGCCCATGGCGCAGGCCGCGTCGCGCACCAAATGCGTCACGTACCATTCCTCCTGCCACCTCCGGGCCGCCGGGGTGACGAAAGAACCGCGCAAGATTCTGGCGTCGTTGCCAGGTCTTAACTATGTCGAGATGCCCGATGCCGACCGCTGCGCCGGGGGAGCGGGGACGTTCATCGTGAAGGATTACGACACCTCGCAAAAAATCCTGGAGCGCAAAACCAGGGCCGTCGAACAGGTCGGGGCGGAAGTCGTGGCGACCAGTTGCCCCGCCTGTATGATCCAGCTCAAGAATGGATTGCGGGAACGGGTTGAGGTGAAACATGTGGCGCAGTTGCTGAACGAGGCCTATGAGGCAGCGGAGCGGAACAAAGGAATACCCCATTCATGAAGTTGCGAAAAGTCGATTGGTGGTTCGTTCTCTTCGCCGTCGCGGTTGTCGTGGGCGTGTCGTTGCTGCCGACCCCCAAAGATCGCAACCCGGTTGTTCCTAAGAACGAAGCTCATCAGGCTGTCACGGTTGAGAAAGGTTGCGTCACCTGCCATCAGGCCGGCGCTGCCAAACCGCTGCGGGATCGCCACCCCAGACGGCAGGATTGTTTCCGCTGCCACGCCAGGTGAGAAGCAGGGAATTCGCAGAGGGGACTGGCGTAGGCATCAAAAAGTAGTCGGCAGGTTTGTGCTATACCATACATGTAACGGACGTCAGGCAAAGAACGAGGAATTATGGTTACCGTATTGGTATTCGGGAGGGTCATTCAAGAAGCGACAGGGGAGAATGAATTCTCCATCGAGTCGGCGGAGCCGACGACGGTGAGAAAGTTGATCGAGGCGAACGCCGAGAGCCTTGGCCCGCTGCTTCGTTTTATCGACAGCCGGGAAGCCCTTATTTCTGTAAATAAAAAGGTCGGCACCGAAGATACGGTGGTGAAGGACGGCGATACGGTCAAGGTGTCATTCCAGTCCCGCATGTCGTACGACGGGACCAGGGACATCCCCACCTAGCGAGGGATTATTCGTATTGCCCGTCGGCGATGCCCGACAGGGGTGTCATATTGCAGTCTGCCGGTTCACTGGATACCGGTAATTGCTGAAAGGACATTGTGATGACAAAGACACGGGTCATGCTGGCAATGGTTCTGGGTGTTGCATTATTCGCAGGCCGCGGTCTGGCGGCGGAGCCGGCCGATATCGAAAAGTTCGTGAAGGCGCGGATTGAGATCGGCGAGATGATGACGAACTATTTCAAGGGCGGGGAGCAGTTCGGCCAGGGACAGCGGCCGTCGCCCGAGCAGATGAAAGAAATGGGCGCGGATATCAATACGAAGCTCAGCGCGCTGCTGTCGAAGCACGGACTGACGATCGAAGAGTATCGCGGGCGCAGTAAAGATGTGTTCGCCGATGACGCGGGCGTGAAGAATTTCCTCGCGGCGCATCCCGATCTCAAGTCTCGATTCGAAGCGCTTCCCCTGGACCGGATGGGCCGCGGCGGCAGCACCGGGCGCGGATATTGACGGGCGAATGAAAAAACTGGTGTTTCCTGGTTTCGTGACGTGAGAGGAACAGCACGGGGTTGTATGCTCGGATTGCTGCCCGCTATCCCAGATGATCCCCCTCCTTGGTAAGGAGGGGCCAGGGGAGGTTGAATCTTCCGGTGGCCATGACCAGCTTGGTGCAGCAGCGTGAGAATCTCTACCTCTCCTTTCCTCCCCTTACAAAGGGGAGGTAGGGAGAAGGCGTAGGCCTTATAGGCGGAAGAGCCAAAAACTTTTGCTGCCATGTGTTCGCGGACCGCTCTTACGAGGGTTGGGGGTACAGTGCGGCTCTTGCTTCTGTGATCGGGATTTCACGCCAGGCACCGGGCGGCAGATCGTCTATGACGAAGGGCCCGAATTGAATGCGCCGCAGCCGGATCACTTCATGTCCGAGTGCTTTGAAGAGCCGCCGGATCTCCCGGTTTTTTCCCTCCGTCAGCGTCACGTCGAGATGCGATTCCCGTCCTGAGCGCTTCTGAACCGTCACGCTCTCGCAATGCAACAGCTCCCCTTCGTCCGTAAGGCCGGTAAGACTGTCCTGGCGGGTTTCTTCTGTGACTTCCCCGCGTACCGTGACCAGATAGCGGCGTGTGACCCGGTTGGCCGGATCGGTGAGAAAGCTGGAGAGGGTGGTGTCGTTCGTCAATAAGAGCAGCCCGCTGGTGGCTTGATCCAGTCGTCCGACCGCATGGAGTGTCTGCAGTTCTTCGGGAAGGACATCGAAAATAGTCGTTCGGCCTTTCTCATCCTGGCGCGTCGTCACCACGCTCTTCGGTTTGTGAAAGAGCACGAATCGTGGTGTGCTTGGTTGAATCGGCTGCTCGTCGAGCGACACGCAGTCGCCGGGCCAGGCGACCCAGGTCTCCGTCGTGCGGACCACGCGATCATTGATACGGACCCGTCCAGCACGAATCCATTCCTGGGCGACGGTTCGGCTGGCCAATCCCAGTTTTGAGAAGAGGCGGTCCAAGGTCACCCGCTTGGCATCATCGGGTGCAGCCGCGCCTGCAGGAATCGGTGGCGACTGAGCGTGGGCGGGGCTGTCTGGTTTCGTCGGTTTTCTGTTCATCGTCCCTGTTTCAACGTGATCGGTCTCTTCCGCAGTGTAACTGGGTTAGGCGATCGTCTCAAGGCGCCGGGCCGTGTCGAAGGTTGAGGAAGGGAAATGGGCCAGGCGCTAGGTGTTTCGAGACGGTCGGAGAGAAGCGTTGCTCCGATAGTCAATCGCGAGACGGCTGTGATGGTTGCCTGTCAGTTCAAGCGTAATGATGCCATCCGGGGTCTCCCACCTGGCGGCGTACCGGAGGTGGCCCATTTGGACGGCGATCCCCCAATAGTCGGGAAGCGGCTGGTAGAGATCGTTGCTCCAGACAGACTGGTCTTCTGCCGGTTGCCCGTAGACCTTCGTCAAGGACATCTTGAGAGCGCCGTAGTAGTCGATGAATTCGTTTAACCCGTTGACCGGGCGCTGTAGAACGAGATATTGCCCGGCGACCAATGAGCCTTCCCTGAAATCGTAGCCTTCCAATACGCCATGATCCGCGAAGCGTGTGGCCACGACAAGGGCCTCCCGCTCATCCCGCTCAATCTCTCCCGTCACATTATTGCGAAGAGCTTCGGGGCTCGATCCCCAATACTGCTGCAATCGATTCAGGAAGAGGACGATGTGCTGCGCGAGCTCCGCCTGTGCCACAACCGGATCGAGATCATCGAAAGGCACGTCGAAGGTCGGCGGTGGCAACGATGTGACGGATTCTGCTTTGAGCGAGGCCGGCAGAACCGTCAGGATGGACATGAATATGAAGGCGAGAGTCCAGCGCATAGTCAGCCACTATACGGTCGGCTCATCGGCGCGGTCTACCCTACCAATGATGGGAGTCATGAGGACCGCCGTTTGGCCTTTGCGGTCGGCGGCGCGGTGAGGGGGTCCTCCGGCCAGGAATGTTTCGGGTAGCGGCCACGGAGTTCTTTCCGGACATCTTGATAGGCGTTGGCCCAGAAGCTGGCTAGGTCTTTGGTGACTTGGACCGGGCGTTTGGCCGGGGAAAGTAAGTGCAACATGACGGGAACTGTTCCTCCTGCCACGCGGGGAGTGTCCTGACAGCCGAAGAGTTCTTGGAGTCGCACGGCCAGAACAGGGATCTCGCCGCTCTCATAATCCACTCGGATATTCGAGCCGCTCGGGACTGTGATGTGTGTCGGTGCGAGACGATCAAGTTGCCGTTGAAGATCCCAGCTCAGCAGGGCGTGGAGCGGCTGATCGAGCGGCATCCGCTGTACACGTTCGAGTGTGGTGATGCTCTGGAGAAAAGGGCCGAGCCAATGGTCCAGCGTCTGCGACAGGTGTGCATCGGACAGATCCGGCCAGAGTGACGGAGTTCCCTCCGTTCGTCTGAGGAACTGCACGCGCGCTTGCCATTGGCGCAGCTCCGGCGTCCAGGCCAGCTGGTTTACCCCGGCCTGGCTCACACCGTGGAGCAAGGCGGTTGCGATCAGAGCGGGATCCGGTTTGGAGAGGTTCTGCTGCAAGAGAATCAGTCCGCCGAATCGCCGTTGGCGCAGCGCCTGGACCGCTTGCATTTTCTCATCCCAGCCGACGGCTTCAGTCTCAATGATCTGGTCCGCATAGAGGCTTTGGATTTCTGCCTGCGAGATCGGCGCAGCCAACTCGATCTTGGCCCATTGCGCGCCGCCGTCTAACTCGGCAATGGCGAGATAGGGTTCCGATCCCAGGTGATCGGGGGTGGCGAAGAGGGCTCCGCGTCCGTTGGCCAGCACATAGCGCGCATCAGTGCCAGCCTGGCGCTGTGCAATCCGATCCGGATAGGCGAGGGCGAGCAGGATACCGACGCCACGTTGATCAGGCTTGGTACGAGGGGATGTCTTAGCGGAGTGGCGAAGGAGCTGTCGTCGCCACATCTCCGCCGTGCTGGTCACGCGATGATACACGCCTCGATCGACTGTAATGCCCGCTGGATGGTCATGCTGTCCGTGTAAGACATCGAGTCTGGTGCGAATATCGGCCTGCTGTCGTCCCGCCGGACCCCGGAGCAGGTCGCGCTCACCCAGCAGAGCTGCGAGGTCGCAGGCCAGGTCGTTAAGGCCTAGCGGCCCGGCCTTCAGCAGCATGTGAGAGAGGCGGGGATGCAACGCCAGTTCAGCCAGCTGCCTGCCATGGGCTGTGATGCGGCCCGATGAATCCAACGCGCCCAATCGGATCAACAGATCGGACGCCTGGGTGACCGATCCGGTAGGCGGGGGGGTGAGCCATGAGAGTTCTGCCGGGTTGGTCGTTCCCCAGAGCGCTAGCTCCAGGACGAGTGATGTGAGATCGGCGTCCAGCATCTCAGGCGGCCGGCGGGCGGCCAGCGTGGCCTGTTCTCGCTCGGTCCAGAGCCGATAGCAGACGCCCGGTTCCAATCGTCCGGCTCGCCCGCGCCGCTGGTCGGCGGAGTCCTGCGTGACACGAATCGTGTCCAGCCGCGTGAGTCCTGAACGCGGATCGAAGCGCGGTACGCGCAACAGGCCCGCGTCGATGACGATGCGGACGCCATCGATCGTCAAGCTGGTCTCGGCGATGGATGTGGCCAACACGATTTTTCTCGTGCCCGGGAGCGCCGGGGCGATCGCCGCATCCTGGGCATCTTGGGGGAGGTCGCCATGGAGGGGCGTGACATGAATGGTCGATTCCAGATTCGCATCGAGTAGCTGGCGTTCGACGCGCCGGATCTCGGCCATGCCCGGCAGGAAGACGAGCAGGCTGCCCTGATCCCGTGCCAGCGCGCGGCGGATGATCTTGGTGACGGCGGTATCGAGATGCCCCGTAATGGGTTCATCCAGATATCTGGTCTCGACCGGAAACATCCGCCCTTCGCAGGTGATGACCGGTGCGCCGCCCAGCAGTTCGCTGACCGGTCCGCAATCCAATGTGGCCGACATGACGAGCAGGCGGAGGTCCGGACGGAAGAGCCGCTGCGATTCGAGGCAGAGCGCCAGGCCGGTGTCGGCTTGGAGGCTGCGCTCGTGAAATTCGTCGAAGAGGACGGCGCCATAGCTGCTGAGCGAGGGGTCCTGTTGGAGTAATCGGGTCAGAATCCCTTCGGTCACGACCTCAATCCTGGTTTTCGGCCCGATCTTCGTATCGAGCCGCATGCGATACCCGATGGTGTCGCCGGGGCGCTCGTTGCGCGTCGCTGCCATACGATGGGCCGCGGCCCTGGCGGCCAGGCGCCTGGGCTCCAGCATGAGGATCTTGTTGTCGCGGAGCCAGGGCGCGTCCAGCAGGGCCAACGGCACGCGGGTGGTCTTGCCGGCCCCCGGTGGGGCGGTCAGAAGCCCATTGGGGGACCGAATGAGCGCGTGGCAGAGGTCCGAAAGGACATCTTCTATTGGGAGCCGAGACATGATAGGGTGCAACCTCACGTGGAGCAGACTGTAACAGACCGCGTGGGGAAGCACGAGAGGATCGAGGAGATGGCGGGCTATCGGTGGACTCTCGAAAAGCCGAGAGTGGCTGGATGGTATTGGTTTCGGGGAGCGGCGCATGAAGCCGACCCGTTTATCGTGGAAGTGGACCAGGTCGGACAGTTTCAGTGGCCTGATGGCGGGTATCAGGAAGTGGCGCTGGCCAAAGGGGAATGGGCGGGACCGATTCAACTGCCTGAAGACGACTAGCCGTTTATCCTCTTGTCCGTTGTTCGTTGTCCTCTACGAAAGAGACCGTTCCGCATCTTGTCGCATGTAGGCGGCCCACGTATGCTGCCGCTTGAGCACGCAGGCCTTGGTCTGGTGCGTTGAGCGAGCCAGGTGCCGGGTCGGTCGTGCAGGCGGTTGTCGATGAATGCGGAACCGGTCAGCCGCGCGATCCGTTCAACGGTCTCTCATTCAGCATTCTGTACTCGGTTCAGACAACTGCGTTCGGCGTATGCCGGCGCGTGAATATTGGCATTCAGATCAGGAGGAGTCGATGGGGCGTTCGGGTATGGATCCAATTCAGCGTTTGATGGGCTTGATGTTCAAGGCGCATCCCTGGCACGGCGTATCGATCGGAGAGCAGGCGCCGGATGTGGTTACGACCTACATTGAAATCGTGCCGACCGACACGGTGAAATACGAAGTCGATAAAGACAGCGGATTTTTGAAGGTCGATCGTCCGCAGCGGTTTTCGAATTTCTGTCCCGTCTATTACGGACTGGTTCCGCAAACCTATTGCGGCGAAAAAGTGGCCGCATTGTTCGGTAAACGGGCGAAACGGAAGAATATGATCGGCGACGGCGATCCGTTGGACATTTGCGTCCTCACGGAGAAAACGATCGCTCATAGCGATATCCTGCTCACCGCGATTCCCATCGGCGGGTTCAGTATGGCCGACGGCGGGGAAGCGGACGACAAGATCATCGCAGTCATGAAAGACGATGCGGCCTACGGTGATTTTAAAGATATCGGCGACTGTCCGATCTCGCTGATCGACCGGCTGCAGCATTACTTCCTGACCTACAAGATGGCGCCGGGTTCGGTGCAGCATAAAGTTGAAATTACGAGCGTGTACGGGCGCGAAGAAGCGATGAAAGTGATTCACGCCAGTCATGCTGATTATCGTAAAAAGTTCCCTGAGCTTGAGTCGTTGTGGCCCAAGCACATGTCGGTCTAACAGGTAGCGGACAACTCGGCCGCTGCCAAAGGGAGAGCGAAGAGCTTCAGCCTGGAGCTGAGTTCGGCGCAATCTCAGGATGCTCACACCAGAAAGGTGCCGCCTAGGCTATATGAAATCCGATCACACTGAACCGTCCACCGCCCCCTCCGTTCATGGCTTTTCTCCCGGCTTTGCCGCACTCGGCCTCGAAGGCTCGTTGCTGGCGACGCTGGACCAGCTGGGGTATGAAGAGCCCACGCCGATTCAGCGTGAGTCGATCCCTCCGCTGTTGGCAGGCCGCGATCTGTTGGGGCAGGCGGCCACCGGGACCGGGAAGACCGCCTCGTTTGCCTTGCCGATGTTGCAGCGGCTGGCGCATGGCGCGAAGCAGCGCCCCGCGGCGCTGATCCTGGTGCCGACGCGCGAGTTGGCGATTCAGGTCGGCGAAGCCGTGCAGCGGTACGGCAAGGAGCTGCGGATTTCAGTGCTGGCGGTGTACGGCGGGCAGGCCATCGGGCCGCAATTGTATGCGCTGAAGCGCGGCGTGGATGTCGTGGTGGCGACGCCCGGCCGGGCGCTCGACCACATTCGACGGAATACGTTGCAGCTCAAGCATGTGCAGATGGTGATATTGGACGAAGCGGATGAAATGCTGGACATGGGCTTTGCCGACGATCTGGAGGCGATCCTGACCCAGACGCCCGCGGATCGGCAGACGGCCTTATTCTCCGCCACGATGCCGCCGCGCATCGCGTCGATTGCCCATCGTCATCTGAAAAACCCGGTCGAGATCAAGATCGCCAAGGAGCCGGTCAAAGCCGGCGCCGCTCCGCGCGTGCTGCAAACGGCCTATGTCGTGAATCGTCCATACAAAGTGGCGGCGCTGATACGGGTATTGGATTTGGCGGCTCCGAAATCGGCGTTGGTCTTCTGCCGGACCCGGTTGGAGGTCGATGAATTGACGGCCGGCCTGGCGGGACGGGACTATCGTGCTGAAGCCATTCATGGCGGCATGAGCCAGCCGCAACGGGACCGCGTCATGACCGCGTTTAAGTCCGGGCAAACGCAAATTCTGGTGGCCACGGATGTCGCGGCGCGCGGCTTGGATATTCCGAGCGTCTCGCACGTGGTGAATTACGACTTGCCGTCTTCTCCCGAAGTGTACGTGCATCGGATCGGCCGTACCGGCCGGGCCGGTCGTGAAGGGGAGGCGATTACCATCGTCGAACCGCGCGAACACCGGTTGCTTCGGAATATCGAACAGTTGACCAAGGCGAAAATTATTGTCGCCCAAGTGCCGAGCGTGGCCGATCTGCGGACCAAGCGGATTGAGCGGACGTTGACGTCGATTCGAGAGCTGCTGGCCGCAGGCGATGTGGAGCATTTCCGGTCGGTCGTCACGGTATTGGCCAAAGATTTTGAATTGGTCGATGTGGCGGCGGCAGCGGTAAAACTGGCGCATCAGGCGCAGGGCGGGGATGTCGAAGAGCAGGAAATTCCTTCCGTGCAGGCCAGAGTGCCGGACTATTCCCGTCCGGACTATGCGCGACCGGGGATGCGGCGTCCGTCGCCGATGTCCGGCGAGATGTCGCGCGGTATCCGGCCTCGCGAGGCGCAGGGGCGGCCGAGCGCCAGACCGACCGGCGGTCGGACGCCGAACTCCGCCCGGATCTACATCGGGGCCGGCCGTGCCGCGGGCATCAGGCCGGGCGATTTGGTGGGCGCGATTGCGAACGAAGCCAAGCTGGGGTCCGCTCAGATCGGCGGCGTTGAAATCGAAGAACGCTTTTCGCTCGTGGAAGTTCCGGAATCCATGGCACGCGACGTGATCGAAGCGTTGGGCCGCACCAGGATTAAGGGACAGAAAGTCACGGTCAGACTGTTCCGCGATTAGGCGATTCCGGATTTCATGTGGGGGCCTGAGTGAGGTAGCACGATCGGATTGATATCGGCCATCTCAAATTCACCCCTCCTTCATAAGGAGGGGCCAGGGGAGGTCGAATCTTCCGGCTGCCATAACAGGCGCTTGGCCATTCGCGAGGCGCGCAGCAGCCCCTGAGTCTCTACCCCTCCTAGCCTCCCCTTACAAAGGGGAGGTTGAGAAGAATCCGCGGGTCACAAGACGCTGAAAAACGCGATGTGGGATCAACTCACTATCCTGAAGTACCTGCGACTCGCTGATCGCGGTTCCTGTGCATTGAGCGACAGGCCGTGGACAGCCTCCCTCAAAAGGAGGGGGTGCGAATCGATGATTCGGTAAGCCGCGCCCCTCTTTCGGGGACTACCGTGTCGCCGACAAGTGAGATAGGGTACGTCTCAAGAGGAGGCGTTCCCTATGACAGACCTTGAAGAAGCCGGTTTTGTGATGAGTCTGTTGGCGTTAGCCGGGATTGCGATCATGGCAGATCGCCCGCTGGAAGCCGCCTGTGAGCGCGTGTTGGAGTGGTTCAAGCCTCGCTAGTATCTTCCCTCCGAGCTTTCCCACCTATCTATAATCTGGCGGCAGCATGGTGCTGCCAAAGGCCGTCAGAATGTCAGTTGTCCGTTCAGGCTAGGATTCCAGGCGATCGATAATGTATCGAGCTGGGGTTGGGGCAGATTCGTCCGGAGGCACGACTTTGGATGGCGGGATGTCGGCTTGCAGCCGTTTGAGCAGGCGAGGCACTTTCAGCGAAGCGGGAATCTCACAGGTCCACACGTGCATACCCGATGAAGCTTCATCGGCGTGTCTCAGCACCCGGAAGCCCGGGTATTCCATAAAATAGGCCGATAAGAATCCTGAGATCGCCTGGATCACCCAGGGGTTGGCCTGGCTATAGCAGGGTGTGACTCTCAGTTCGACGACGGGAAGAGTTTCTTCGCTGTCCATGGTTTCTGTGCTCCGCTTCGGTACGTGCGCCGCACTCTATCAATTCCACCGGCGGTTTGAAACAGCGAGCACTGGCCTATCCCGGCGATGGGGACTCTGTCTTGGTCAGAAATACTGGGTGATGCCGATCTGGAGTAGCGTATTGTGACTCGGCGAGAACAGCTGGGCGATGTCTACTCGTAACAGGGTATTGGAGAGGAAGGTGGGGATGATGCGTATTCCGGTCCCCACACTCACGGTTCCCTGCCAGTGTTGGAGCCTCCCTTCTTCAGTGAATGATTGAAATGTGCCGAAGTCGGAAAACAGGACGCCTTGCACCGCCCAGCGCGACGCCACCGCAACGGCGTGCCGGAGCTCCAGATTGGTATAGGCCTGTGCTCGGTTTCGGTAGAGATTGTCGGACAGTCCACGCACGCCGGTGATACTGCCGATCAGGAGGCTGTGATTCGGGTTTCCGCTATTGTTGACCGCTTCCGCGACGCTGTTCACCATCAGCACGGTGGTTGATCCAAGGGGAATGCCGTGGAGATACCGCACCTTGGCTTCATGCCGCTGCTGATTGGCGCCGAACAAGAATCCCGGTCGAAGTTCCAGCGCAATGCGATACCCGCTGGGCACCAGATCGTGCCAGTGGTATTGATCCCAGGTCAGTTCAGGAATCACCCCGACGTAATACCCATCGGGCGGACGGCGATCTCCTTTCATGTCTTCGACCAGCTCACGGTACACCTTCAGGACCACCTCATACCGCAACGGCGTGCGATAGTCGTACGGCCCTTTGAGTTCCAATTCGGTGCCGATCCGATTCCGCGTCCAGGTGGACGTCGAATCGGCAAACCGGATGCCGTTGACGTTGTACGAGCCCTTGATTTCTTTGGCCCATCGATTGGGCTCGAAGGCATGTTGTGAGAGCCATAGGTCGACGTTCGGCCCGCGCTGGCTGTAGTTGAACTGCCCGCCAAGTTGCGTGCCCGTGCCGAACAGATTGTATTCGACCAGACCGACGGTCGCATTCAGATCCTTGACACTGCTGCCGCTGGTGAAGTTGAGGATCGGCGCCAGGGTGATCTTTTCCTGAGCGGCAACCGTCAGAGAGTGGCCGTCTCGCGCCACCTGCACGTGATCGAAGAGGCTTAGATTTCGCACACGCCGCTCAAACTCCTCAACTTCCGTTCCGGTGAATTCGGCCGGCAGGGGCCGGGGCAGCAGCCGGAGAATGGTCTCCTGTTTTGTATGGATCAATCCTTCGATATGAACCGCATCGATCGAGGCGGTTTCACCTTCCGTAATGCCTTGTGCAGCCAGAGCAACATCGAATACTGCCGGGTGATTCAGCGTATATATGAGGCCCAAACCGAGAATTAACCGAGCGCGATTACGTATGAAACGTGAAAGGATGCACGCATGCCGCATCACAGGCCTCCGTTGGTAATAAAGAGAAGCGCCCGTCGATCAACAGGACGAGCGCAGGGCGTGGAGACGCTGGATGAGTCTAGATACGAAGAGGCAGAGGCAGGGAAACGGGTTTGTTTCTAGGAGGATAGTGCAGAGCGGGCGCGGCTCTCGGAGTCGCGTTGCCCGGTGCCGTGACGACAATGGAGGAGACATCGAAGTCAGTTGCCGGAGTTGCTGCGAGTGCGGCTGCGGTTAAACGGTCCGTTTGTGCGGATGGCATGAGCAGATGTTCGGCGGCATTATCCGGTTCCTCTGCTGAGGCATCGGCGTTGGACGTCACGTCCGGCGCTTCAAACACCAGATCGACGACCAGGTCTCCTGTGGTCCAGAGACAAGGCAGCAGCGCAAGCCAGCCGATGACGAGCATCTGAGGCATGATTCGACGATACATGGGGAAAAGTATAGCAGAAGGAGGGATGCCGCTCCATGAAAAGCGGTAGCCGGATTGGATGGCGGCTTCACTTAGTAGGGGCTCGATCTCGCTGGACAGGGAGGGGTTGTTTCCGTCAGCATGCAATCAGGAGGCTCTTTCATGACTTTGATGGCATATAACGGTATTTCGATTCCTTCCTTCATGTACGGCACGGCCTGGAAGAAAGAGGCGACGAGCCGGTTGGTGCAACTCGCCGTGGCGTCAGGCTTCACGGCAATCGACACGGCGAATCAGCTCATCCACTATCAGGAAGCCCTGGTCGGGGATGCGCTGTTGGTCCTGGCAAAACAGGGGTTCCAGCGGGAGGCGCTGTTTCTTCAGACCAAGTTTACCTCGGTTGACGGGCAGGACCACCGGACACCCTATGAAGCGAGCGTTGATCTTACGACACAGGTCAATCAGTCCTTTCAGAGTTCCTTGTCGCATCTCCACACCGACTATCTCGACTCCTATGTCCTGCATGGGCCCTATTCCAGGCGGGGATTGGGCGCGGCAGATTGGGAAGTCTGGGCGGCGATCGAGTCATTCTACGATTCCGGCAAGACCAAAATGATCGGTGTCAGCAGTGTGTCGGCTGAACAGCTCGCTCTGCTATGTGCCAAGGCCAGGCACAAGCCGATGGTCGTGCAGAATCGCTGCTATGCCGCTTTCGGCTGGGACAAAGAAGTGCGGGATCTGTGTCGGGCGAACCAGATCATTTATCAGGGCTTCTCGCTCCTCACGGCGAATCGCGAGGTCTTCACGGAGCCTGATGTGCGCGCAATGGCAGTGAAGTACGGGACCGGGCTCGCTCAGATTGTCTTCCGATTTGCTATGCAGATCGGGATGTTGCCCCTGACGGGTACCACGAATCCCGAACATATGAAGGAAGATCTGGCATCAGATCAATTCACGTTGACGGCGGAAGAGTTGCAGCGGATCGAAACGATCGGATTGTAATGGCCGCGACCCTGGTCAGGATCAAGCGCATCTACGAGCCGGCGATGAAGGGCGATGGGTATCGGATTCTGGTGGATCGGCTGTGGCCGAGGGGTGTTTCGAAAGTCGCGGCACAGATCGATCTGTGGATGCGAGGCATTGCCCCGTCCACGGTCTTGCGGCGCTGGTTCAATCATGATCCGGCCAAGTGGGACGAATTTTGCGAGCGGTATCGGATCGAATTAAGGGAACAGCAG
The DNA here is from genome assembly GCA_030692565.1 of Nitrospira sp. Taxonomy (NCBI): domain Bacteria; kingdom Pseudomonadati; phylum Nitrospirota; class Nitrospiria; order Nitrospirales; family Nitrospiraceae; genus Nitrospira; species Nitrospira sp. Next base: position 122,735 of record JAUYAO010000041.1, on the reverse strand, counting down.
CCACTGCTCGACGCGGTCCGGCAGCAGGCGAAGGAAGGACCAGTGACGCTGGTGTATTCTGCCCGGGACGAACGATTCAATCAGGCGGCGGTGATCCAGCTGGTGTTGAAACAATCAATCACACGAAAGCGAAGCACGACATGACGATGTGGCAGTTTGATGGGAACGGATCGCGGTGGGCCCGATGAAGATTGCGATTATCGGAGGCGGTCCGGCAGGCCTGATGGCTGCGGAGAGTGCGAGCGCAGCGGGAGCGCAGGTGGACTTGTATGACGCCATGCCGTCGGTCGGGCGCAAATTCTTGCTGGCCGGGAAGGGTGGACTGAATCTCACGCATTCCGAGCCGGTCGAGAAAATGCTGTCGCGGTATGGGATGCGGCGGACTCAGATCGCTCCGCTCCTGGCCGGCTTTGGACCGGAGGCCCTGCGCGCCTGGGTCAAGGGACTGGGGATTGAGACATTTGTAGGATCGTCCGGTCGGGTGTTTCCGAAAGACATGAAGTCGGCTCCGTTGCTGCGGGCCTGGCTGCGGCGACTCCGTCAGGCCGGCGTTCGCTTTCATGTGCGGCATCGCTGGCTTGGATGGGATGCGCAAGGCGCGCTGCAGTTCGACTCTCCCGAGGGGAAGCAGCTCGTTCGGGCCGACGCGGTGATCCTCGCGCTCGGCGGAGGGAGTTGGCCGCAACTGGGTTCGGATGCGGCCTGGGTGCCGTGGCTTGCGCAGCGCGGCGTCTCGGTGAGTCCGTTGCGCCCGGCCAATTGCGGGTTCGATATTGCCTGGACGGAAATTTTCAAGAAGAAGTTCGCCGGCCATCCGGTGAAGTCTGTGGCGTTGAAAATTCAGACGCCGGCGGGCGGAGAAAAGTGGCAGCAAGGCGAATTCGTGGTGACCTCGACGGGCGTAGAGGGGGGCGTGATCTATTCGATGTCCGCACTGCTCCGTGATGAACTTGCCACCAAGGGATTCGCCGTCTTGCGGCTGGATTTGGCGCCTGACCGTGATCTCTCCGGTTTAACGAACGATCTTGCCAAGCCCCGCGGGAAAAAAACCATGGCGACGCATCTGGAGCGCCGGCTCGGCATGACCGGAGTGAAGGTCGGCCTTTTGCGGGAGGTCGTGTCAAAAGAAGACTTTGCCGATCCGGCGAAACTGGCCGCCGCGATCAAGTCGCTGTCGTTGAAACTGATTGCGACCAGGCCGCTGGCGGAGTCGATCAGTTCGGCCGGTGGCGTTATTTTTGAAGCGGTCGATGCCAGATTGATGTTGCGCGAGGTGCCGGGGGTCTTTTGCGCTGGAGAGATGCTGGATTGGGAAGCCCCGACGGGCGGGTATCTGCTCACGGCCTGCTTTGCCAGCGGCCGCGCAGCCGGCGCAGGAGCGGTGGCCTGGTTCACGCCCCGCTAATCCGGTCGATTCACAAAGACCTCGACGATGCCGCCCTGGGGTGCCAGTCCGATGGCGACGCGGCCTTGAAAGGCCTGATGGGTCCAGGTTCTTCCGTCGAGGCTGGACCATTCCTTATAGAGGTAGAGGCTCTGGGTCAGTTGGATGCGGGTGGTGGCTTCTCCCGGATTGACGATGAGGGGGCCCTTCACCGTCATCTGAACGAGGATGGTCTTGCCTCCGGGAATATAGAGGATGTAATTTTTATCGGCGGGTTCCGGCTTTCCGATCTCGACGACAGGTACTCGCTTCAGCAGATCCTCCGGCGGGCCTTGCATGCCGGCACAACCGGTCACCAGCATCGCACACAGGGTTGCCAGCAATGCTTTTGTTTGGCGATTCACGCGCGATCTCCCTGGTTGATTGTTGCTTCTTGCGCAAGGAAAATGCTCCGGCCTGCGGCGGAAGGGTACGACAGGGATTGTGCGGGGCCGGACTGCTACTGCCTAGTTGAAGATCCAACTCCATATACTGGATACCCTGTTCTTGATCCAATCGGTCCAAGACTCGTCCGCCGGAGCTGGTTCCACCTTAGCCGGACGAGGCGCGGTCGCCGGCTTCACAGGAGCGGTCGGCGCGGCTTGTGCCGTCTGTTGCGGCGGCACGGCCGGACTGATCGGTGTGATCGAGGGAGCAACCGGCGTCACGGTCGGTGGGGTCTGCGCGCTCGTTGCCGGTGTGATCGGAGTGAGCAGCGCACGTGATTCCTCCATCTCCTGTTTGTGCTGCGTGACCATCGCCTGCAATGAGACGCCCTCCTGCTTCGCGTCCGCCATCTCTCGTGCGAGCAGACGGCTTTGGTTCACAAGGGTTGCCACCTGTGTTTGGAGAGCGGCGAGCTTCTCTTCCGCGCGTTTTCTGAGAACCGGCAGCGTTTCCTCTTCCCGCTGGATGGCCGCGCGCAGCTCGGTGGCGACGGCATCTTCCTGCCGATTCGCGGCCTTCAGCGCCGCAATGCGCTGCTCCAACTCGGTGATGTCGGTGCGCGTCGCATCCAGGGCGCGGGTCAGTTCATTCGTTTCGTCTTTGGTCTTGTCATAAGTTTGCTGGCTGACACAGCCGACTCCCGTGAGCAAGGCGCTGGTGAGGAGGCAGAGGCTGAGTGGACATAGGCGCGTCGATAGCGACAAGGCAGTGGGGCTCTTCATGGAAATCTGTCCTCGTTGGTGGACCGACGTCAATCTACGGTGCGTGGACATATCGCCGGTCTGGTGAGTAGCTGTACGTACTGTCTCAAATGCGATGGATTCTGACAATAGAAGGTCGGATTTGCGCTGGTCAATGGATCGGGGCAACCTGTGCGTCCCCTAGGTCTCTTGGACAATAAAAAGCGGCTCGCGTACTATGACGGTCGATTATGTCACCGTTACACGATCACGCTGAGCCGCTCCGCTTGCCGCCGGAGTGCGAACCATCCTTGTTGGAGCGATTTCTTAAAGCCGAGGCTATGGCTCTCTGGGCGGTGCGAGCGGCGCAGTTGCGCGATGTGCCGGCGAATGTTCTGGCCTTCCTCAAACAGCATGAAGCCGATGAGGAAGACCACTTGAAATATTTTGAAACGCTGGTGGGCTATCAGTCCTGGGGACGTGAGGTGTTGCCGACTGTGCCGCAGCAGTGGTCGTCGCTCGCCGTGCTGTTGTTCGGATACGAAGCGCTGGGGCTGGAGTTTGCCAAGCTGCTGGTCGGCCTCCGGCCGGACATGCAGTCCATCGTGGATGACGAAGAAACGCATGTCGCGTTCTTCGAGCACGAGATCCGGAAGCTGCTGGCCTGCACAGGTGTCGAAGCGGATCAGGTGCGGATCTCGGCGAGAGCCTGGTGGAAAAAACTGCCGCGGACGATTGAGCGATATTTACAGGATGAGAGTTTAAATGACTGCCGAGCGGAAGTGGCCTCGGCCATGCAAACAGCGATTCAACAGCGATTCATGGATGCGGGGTTGCTGGGATAGGGGAATGTTGCGGTTAGGCCAGTGCAGTGAGTCCTTCGACGGCGCCGATCTTCCGGAACTTGAGGTCGCGCTGGTTCAGGAGTTCGTTGTGCGGGAGATCGAGCAGTTGAAAGAGTTGATTGGTGAGGGCTTTCGCAACCCGGTCGCAGACGGCTTTGGGTTCACGGTGCGCTCCGCCTAAGGGTTCGGGAACGATCTCATCGATCACGCCAAGCCCCATCAGGTCCTGGGCCGTGATCTTAAGGGCCATGGCCGCATCCGGGACCTTGGCGGGGTTGTCCCAGAGAATAGCCGCGCAACCTTCAGGAGAAATCACCGAATAGACCGAATGTTCCAGCATGAGGACGCGGTCTGACACTCCCAGCGCCAGCGCGCCGCCGCTGCCGCCTTCGCCGATCACGACGGACAGAATCGGGACTTTGAGCCGCGACATCACCAGGAGATTGCGGGCGATGGCTTCCGCCTGTCCGCGTTCTTCCGCGCCGATGCCGGGGTAGGCTCCCGGAGTATCGATGAACGTAATGATGGGATGGCCGAACTTTTCCGCCAAGCGCATCAGCCGCAAGGCTTTCCGATAGCCTTCTGGATTGGGCATGCCGAAGTTTCGCTGCATGCGCTCCTTCAGCGTCTTACCCTTCTGGTGTCCGATGATCATGACTGTACGGTCGTTGAACTTGGCAAATCCCCCGACGATGGCCCGGTCGTCTCCGAAGGAGCGATCCCCATGGAGTTCCAGAAATCCGCGGCTGAGTTCGCTGATGTAATCGAGAGTGCTGGGGCGCTGGGGGTGGCGGGCGAGTTGAGTCCGCTGCCAGGGGGTCAATGTGCTATAGAGCTGGGTCTCGACCTGCGCAAGCTTCCCGCGCAACTTCCGGATTTCTTCCTGCGTGGAGGCTTTACCTGAATTGGCCGCCGCTAACTTTTCGATCTTCTCTTCGATCTCGCGGACCGGCTTTTCAAACTCGAGATAGTCGCGCATGGAGCTCGGTATTCCAGGGTGAAATCCTATGGAGGCATACCCCCAATTACGTACACTAAGATAGCAAAGACAGTGCCCCTTTGCCTAGCACTTCTTCAACGTCTGCCACAAAATATTCGCTGGGGGAAATCGTGTGGTTCGGCAGGGGGACGGTATCGGCTTCCAGGGCGTTCCCCATCGAGAACGTCAGTGAAACCGTCGTGTTGCCAGGATAACGCGTGAAAATGTCGCGCAGTTTCGGAAGTTGGTCGGTGGTCTCCGATGGATCCGACAGTCTGATCTGGACGCGCTTGATGGATTGCGTTTGTACATCGGCCAGCGGCTCGATCTTCACACCCCGCAGCTTGGTGCCTTTGTCTCCGCGGTCGATGGTGCCGGTGATGCGCACCAGCCGCTCCGGTGCAATCAGCTCGCCGGCGGTCTTGAAGAGATCCGGGAAGGCGATGACTTCGACGGTCCCGTGCAGATCTTCGACGTTCAGATAGGCCATCCGATCGCCCTTTTTGGTGATCATCGATTTGACCGACGCGATGATGCCGCAGATCCGGACTTCTTTCCCGTCGGACACGTCGGACAATCCGACGGTTGTGGCCGTCGAGAGCGCTTTGAGTGTCGCTTCGTAGCGAGTGAGCGGATGAGCGGTGATGTAGAATCCGGTCAGCTCTCGTTCATATTTTAGGCGCAGTGCTTGATCCCATTCAGCGATCGCGGGGAGCGGCGGCGTGGCCAGCGTGGCGGAGGCATCGGGTCCGCTGTGCTCGTCGCCGAAGATGCTGGTTTGTCCGAGGTCGCGCTCGCGCTGTGCGGCGGCGCCGTCTTCCACGGCTTGATCCATCACGGCCATGAGCTGCGCCCGTTTTGCGGCGGTGGAATCGAAGGCTCCGGTTTTGATCAATCCTTCGAGCATGCGTTTATTGACCTTATGGAGGTCGACGCGGCGGCAGAAGTCGAAGAAGGATTTGAACGGACCGGTCTCTGCCCGTATGGCGAGGACGGATTCGACGGCTCCTTCGCCCACGTTCTTAATCGCCGCCATGCCGAACCGGATGGCGCGGTCGATGACCGTAAAGTTCTTGCCGCTCTCGTTAATATCCGGCCCCAGCACCTTGATGCCGAGGTCGCGGCATTCGGTGAAGTAGCCGACGATCTTATCCTGGTTGCCCATGTCCGTGGTCATGAGCGCGGCCATAAACTCAGTCGGGTAGTGCGCCTTGAGATAGCCGGTGTGATAGCAAACCACGGCATAGGCCGCCGCGTGCGACTTGTTGAATCCGTACCCGGCGAACTTTTGAATGAGCTCGTAGAGCTTCTCCGCCTTCTTCTCGGCGATCTTGTTGTTCTTCGCGCCCTCCAGGAATTTGACGCGCAGCTTCTCCATCTCCTCCGGCTTCTTCTTGCCCATGGCGCGGCGGAGAATGTCGGCTTGTCCCAGTGAGAAGCCGGCGATCTTGTTGGCGATCGCCATGACCTGTTCCTGATAGACGATGACCCCGTAGGTGTCTTTCAGAATCGGCTCAAGTTCAGGCGTCTCGTAGGTGATCGGGACTTTGCCCTGCTTGCGCTTGATGAAGTCGGGAATCAGGTCCATCGGACCGGGGCGATAGAGGGCGATGATGGCGATGATGTCCTCAAACCGGTCCGGCCGGAAGCCGGTGAGCAGATCGCGCATGCCGGAGCTTTCCAGCTGGAAGATCCCGGTGGTTTTGCCGGAGGAGAGCAGATCGAACGTTTTTACATCGTCGAACGGGAGCTGTTCCACTGCGAGCGGAGGCCGATCCGGATGCGTTTCGTTGATGAGAATCTCCGCCCGATGGATCATGGTCAGGGTCTTGAGACCGAGGAAGTCGAATTTGACCAGGCCGATCTTTTCGACGTCGCCCATCGTGTATTGCGTCACGATTTCGTCGTTGGCCCCCTTGTAGAGAGGCACATGGTCGGTCAGGGGGCCTTCGGAGATGACGACGCCGGCGGCGTGCGTCGAAGCATGCCGCGCCAGGCCTTCCAACGACTGCGCGACTTTCATGAGTTCGGCGATTCGGGCGTCGGTGTTGACCAGCTCCATGAGCTTCGGCTCTAGCTCAAGGGCTTGTTGCAAGGTCATGTTGAGCTGGTTGGGTATCAGCTTGGCGACTTTGTCGGCCTCGGCATAGGGAATTTCAAGCACGCGGCCGACATCGCGAATGGCCGCTTTCGCGCCGAGCGTGCCGAACGTGATGATCTGCGCGACGTGGTCCTTGCCGTACTTGTCCACGACGTAGTTGATCACCTCGCCGCGGCGATCCATGCAGAAGTCCATGTCGATATCGGGGAGGGACACACGTTCCGGATTCAGGAACCGCTCGAAGAGCAGGCTGTAGACGAGCGGATCCAGGTCTGTGATGCGCAGTGCATAGGCGACGAGACTGCCCGCCGCCGATCCGCGTCCCGGCCCGACGGGAATACCGCGTGAGCGGGCGAAGCGAATAATGTCCCAGACAATCAGGAAGTAGCCGGCAAAGCCCATGGAGCAAATGACCATCAGCTCTTCGCGCAGCCGCAGTTCATAGGCGGCCGGTAGAATCGTGCTGGGGCGTTCTTTCAGCCGGGCCTTGAGTCCTTCGATGGCCAGATGTTCCACGTAGGATTCGCGCGTATAGCCTTCCGGGACTTTGTATTGCGGCAAGTGCGTCTTGTTGAGGACGAGCTCCAGGTCGCAGTTGTCGGCGATGCGGCAGGTGTTTGTGACGGCGCCGGGGAATTCGGCAAAGGCCGGCGTAATTTCTTCCGTCGATTTGACATAGAGCTGGTCGGTGTCGAACTTCATCCGGTTCGGGTCGCTGAGGGTCTTGCCGGTTTGGAGGCAGAGCATCAGTTCGTGCGGGTGGGAATCCTCTTTTTTGAGGTAGTGACAGTCGTTGGTGCCTGCCATCGGGATGTTCATCTTTTTGTGGATTTCGATCAGGCCGGCATTGGCGATGCGCTGGTGATCGAGGCCGTTGGCTTGCACTTCGAGGTAGAAGTGTTCCTTCCCGAAGATCTCTTGAAATTCGCCCGCCACAGCCATCGCGCCGTCCATGTCTTTCTGGCCGATGAGGTAGGGAATCTCGCCGCTGAGGCAGCCTGACAGAGCAATTAACCCTTCGTGATGCTCCTTGAGAAGTTCCTTATCCATCCGAGGTTTATAGTAGAACCCTTCAAGGTATGCTTTACTAGAAAGCTTGATGAGGTTCTGGTAGCCGGTTAGGTTACGGGCCAGGAGAATCAGATGGTAATAATCGTTATGGGCGAGCCCGCTGTCTTTCTTCGCGTGGCGGCTTCCGAGCGCCATATAGGCTTCGCATCCGATGATGGGTTTGACGCCCGCATCTTTGGCTTTGCGATAGAACTCGATCGCGCCGAACATGTTGCCATGGTCGGTCATGGCTACAGCCGGTTGGCCGAACGACTTAATCTGCTGCACGAGCGGCTCGATCTGATTCGCGCCGTCGAGGAGGCTGAATTGGGTGTGCAGATGGAGATGAACGAAGGACGAAGCCATGGCCGGATTCTAGGAGGGCGGGGAAGGGGAAGTCAAACGAGGGGAAGGCGATCGTGATGACACAACATGACAGCGTGGATTTATCTGGGACTACTCAAGCGGGTGGCGCACACGAAGACCGGGGAAGCGATGATAGTCGCGATCGGCTGTGACCCACTCGCTCCCGCTTTCGATAGCCAGGGCAGCAAGGAAGGCATCCGGAACTAGGTTTCCCTTGATCCCTGAGCTCTTGCACAGGCGGCAAAAGATGTCCCAATGACGTGGGCCGGGGTTGATGATGGCGCAGGTGGATTGGTTTCGTAACTCTTCCGCAAATGCCAAGGCTTTATCGGTTCCGCTCGGTGGATTAAAGACTTTGGGGTGGGTGACGACGCGGAGAAAACCGCTTAAGACAAGATCGGACAGGCCGTAGGCATGATCAGAGTTGACGAGATCTTCAAGCCAGCGGAGATATTCAATGTGGCGGGGTGAGTCCTCGCGGTGGGCATAGACCAGTACATTGACGTCAAGAAGAACCATGCGACTGCTCCATGAGCTCAAGCAGAGCTGAGGAATCATCTAGGTCCACACCGGGGCGGACTCCGAGGCCTGAGACCGTGGTGAGTTTCACAGGATTACGTGGCTGCTTGATCGCTCGGCGAGACAGAATCTGACGAAGCGCATCTTCAATGACCGCGGTCAATGAGGTGCCTGTGTCGCGGGCCAAGCGTTTTGCAGATTTTAGGAGCTGATCATCGAGTCGGATCGTTGTACGCATGCGTCAAAGCATACTCATGAAGTGTCAGTATGTCAAGGCGGGCAATGAGCGAGATGAAGATCCCTGCCACGCCCCGTGAAACGGTCCTGTGCGACTGTTGCTACCCGCCGGTTCGAGCCGAGGTTGACAGGTGTCACGTATGGCATTACACTTTCCGCGTGATCAAGACCTTTGCCGACAGGCGTACGAGGGAGCTGTACGAGAGCGGTAAGTCGAAGCGCTTTCCTCCGGGAATCTGGGAGCGGGCAGTACGGAAACTGGAATATCTTGATCTCGCGACGAGCGTAACTGAGCTATCTGTACTTCCGAGCAATCGACTTCACAAATTGGAACGAGACCGGGCTGGGCAATATTCGATTTCCATCAACGACCAATGGCGAGTGTGCTTTCGATTTGAAGATGGCGATGCGTACGAGGTTGAGATAGCCGATTATCATTGAGGAGAGGTGTACGATGAGCATCCCCAACAAGCGAGAGCGTAAAGTCCGGCCCACGCATCCTGGGGTGATGCTGCGGGAGGATTTCTTGCCGGAGTATGGCTTGACCGTATCCAGCTTTGCCAAATCTCTTCGGGTGTCTCGCCAGACGGTGAATGAGTTGCTGCGGGAACGGCGTGCAGTGAGTCCTGAGATGGCGTTGCGACTCTCTCGCTTATTCGGCAACAGTCCTGAATTCTGGTTGAATGCCCAGCGTGCGGTGGACTTGTGGGAGGCTGCGCGGAACATCAAAGATACGATCAATCACATCTCCCCGCTGACCGCTGCTTAGACTAATGCTTGTAGGACGAAACTAATACAAGACTAAGTGGTTCGGGCAATACTCGCGCCCCATTGTGTTTCTTCCAGGTCTCGCTAATCTGCCAGAAAAGCCACTCGACAGGAATCAGCACACTACCGGAGGTGACGAGATGAGAGCGCAGTACGACTTCTCGAAGATGAAGGGGGTGCGGAACCCGTACAGTTCGAAATTAAAACAGCCGATCACCATTCGTCTGGATAAAACGACAGTGGCGTATTTCAAGGGGATCGCGACCGACCTCGGCATGCCGTATCAGAACCTGATCAACCTGTATTTGCGGGACTGTGCCGTCCATCACAAGAAGCTCGAGTTGAAGTGGGCGTCCTAAGTGCAGGGGGTCGTGGTTCAATCTGATTGAGCGCCGTCGAGAAGGCTGAATTGGGTGTGCAGATGAAGATGGACGAAGGACGAAGCCATGGCCGGATTCTCGGAGGGCAGGGAAGGGGAAGTGAAACCGATGGAGGAGATGGCTAGTTTCTTACGCGAATGGTGATCGATCGTGGAGTGGTGAGGTTGGTCGGCAATGTAGAATCGCGAACGGTGTATGTTCGGGTGATTGTGGCTGTGGCTGTCGGCGTACCGGTAAGTATTCCGGTGGCGGCATCAAGCTGGAGCCACGTGGGCAGAGCAGGAGAGACAGACCATGTGTAGGGAGGGGTGCCGCCTGAAGCGAGGAGTGTTTGACGATAGAGGGTGTTTACATTTGCGTCTGGAAGTGTGGAGCCTGTTGGAAATGTGATTGCTAACGTGGGCACCGTAAGGTTGATCGTCAAAGAGAATAGCTTGGTTGCTGTTTGATTAAACGGTGAAGTGGAATCTGTGACTGTAAAGGTATAGGTCTTTGTCCCAGCGCTACCACTGAGCGGCGTACCACTTATGGTTCCAGGAGAGACGACATTCAATACCAACCCACTAGGCAAGGCCGGAGTTACTGACCAGGAATAGGGCAAAGTGCCCCCGGTGGCTGCGAGTGGAGCACAGAAGTGTAGCACAGAAGTGGGGTCATTGCTTGACTTTGCACCGCTCCATTACCGTTTGCTGCTGAGGTGTGAGGGGCGTCGATTCAACCGAGTCTTGAATTTTCGAAATCCGCGAAGCGGACACGCCGAATCGCACGGCAACCAGGTTCAACGGTTCGTTCGCGGCGCGTCGCAACAACCACACAGCGGTCTGGTAGGCCTCTCGATGCGTACGAGCGACCATGGCTGCGGTCGAAATCCCATAGACTGCCGCGACGTGATTCAGGATTTCTCTCGCGTCCAGCCGCGTCGGATCAGTTTGCGCTAAGGGTACATTCGCCGGTCGTTGATCAGGCAGGAGCGTGGCCATGCGCTCCCGAAATGCCGGGCTTCCTAAAAAAATCTGGCCGGTGATTTGAGCCCACGGTGACGGACGTCCGACGCCGTCCGCGACGAACTGCTGATAGTGCTGCCGAGCCCGGTCTTGGGCTGCATCAAACAGACCGAGCACGCTCGTCACATCTAGCCACGGCGGCGCCGTGCGCAGCCCCGCCGTCGCCCCATAACTGCTCCACATCCATTCCTGCGGAGCCACAACCATTCCCGCCCGAACGGGATTCAGCACCACATACCGACAGAGTTCCAGGAGATAACTTTCCCGCTCCACGACCAGACTTTTGAATCGGCCTTGCAGCAGATGGCCGACCCGGCGATGTCGCCAATTAAAGCGCTGGGTATAAGACCCATTGAGGCGTCGCATGCCGCGACTCAGGTTCGGTTCAGGCGTTTCGAGCAGCAGATGATAGTGATTGCCCATCAGGCAATAGGCATAACAGCGCCAGTGCTGTTGGAGGATTTCGTCACCGAACAATGTCAGGAAATGCTGCCGGTCGGTCTCGTCGTGAAAGATCGGTTGCTGATCATTGCCGCGCGCGGTGAGGTGGTAGAGTGCGCCGGGATATTCCACGCGCAGTTGGCGAGCCATGGGGGCGGAGCGTAGGCAGAGCGCAGCGCAAAGTCAAGCAATGACCCCATCTCTTTCTTTTTATTCGTCTTCAGGCCTTCGTCTTGACGTATTCTTCCAGCCGGCGTCCGACTCCGACGATGGTCAACCCCACCACCTCGCACGCCTGTTCATCGTAGCGAACAATGACGCCTTGTCCGATATCGAGGCCCGTAGCTGCCTTCGGTTTGCCGAAACTCAAATAGAGCGTGTCGGCATCGTCATCGTATTCCCAATCGAGAGGCACATCTTTCTTATCAAATACCTTCACGGCTTCCATAGAATCCTCCTCCAGACAGCGGGCCTGCTCGTGAAATACTCGGTGACGACAAATCCGTCCACGTCGTTCAGTTCCCGATACACCACCGCGCAAGACTTCTGGGACAACGGCGTGTTCGGATACGACTTTACAGCAATACAGGTTCCGCTGTCGCCCTCTTGAACGTAATCAGGCGCCCCCAAGGTCTCCAGAATACGGTCTTGTTGATCCGCCATTTCAGGGTGCCGCTTGGCGATATGCCCAAAGCGCTCGGTAGTCAGACGAATAGGAATTCCAGCAATGGAGCGAATGATCTTCATGTCGGCTGCATCTCGCTCGGATTATCCGCGGACATCGCGCCATCGCCAAAGTCGGCAGTGACTGAGCCGGAACTGTTCGAGGGCGGCCTCGAGGTCGTCGCCGATTTCTTTGGTCATCGCGTTTCGTACGATGGGAGGGGAACAAGTTCCTTGTTCCCCTCCGGGACGGCGGAGTATTCCATACGAAGTTGGCGAGCCATGGGGGCGGAGCGTAGGCAGAGCGCAGTGCAAAGTCAAGCAATGACCCCATCTTTTGCTTAATGACCCCATCTTTTGCTCCTTCTGCGGGAGGATTTTTTGCCGGAGTATGGCCTGACCGTATCCAGCTTTGCCAAGTCTCTTCGGGTGTCTCGCCAGACGGTGAATGAGTTGCTGCGGGAGCGGCGTGCGGTGAGTCCTGAGATGGCGTTGCGACTCTCTCGTTTATTCGGCAACAGCCCTGAATTCTGGTTGAATGCCCAGCGTGCGGTGGACTTGTGGGAGGCTGCGCGGAACATCAAGGGTACGATCAATCACATCTCCCCGCTGACCGCTGCTTAGACTGAGGCCGGTAGGACGAAAGCAATACAAGGCTAAGCGGTTCGGTCAATACTCACACCCCATTGTTCTTCTTCCAGGTCTCGATAATCTGCAAGACTTCTTCGACGTGAATGCGGCCCAAAGGCTCTTCGTCCATCTCCTTTCGAGCGTGATCCGTAAATCGACAATTGGCCGCACCTCGACGCACGGCAGTCTCATCCATCTATGGGCAATTTCTATCCAGGCCTGAAATCGTCAGCGGCGTAAGCCGATTCATGGCGAACGCTCCACGCGTAAGCGTATAAAATGGAGCGTAGACAGAGTCAATGGCAGCGGACTGTCAAGCAGCGGTCATTGCGGAACGTGCCACCGTGAGAGGTGGTGCAGCAGAGAAGCGGGATGAGGAATTGGAGAGGGAAGCTCCATCATGGGAGCGTGGTGCCGAGGTGCAAAGCCAAGCAATGACCCCATCCATTTCCCTCTTTCCCTCGCTTAGAAGTTTTCCAGTGATCGTCAAGAAATCTGGTACACGTGTCCGACCGAGGGCGGAACGATAACTTTGCGGAGGAAGTTTTCGCGCACTTGTTCGAGATGCCGCATAGTCTCGGTTGAGTAATAGGCCTCCCCACATTCGTCACACACCTCCGTTTCTACCGGCACCATGAGGTGGTCGGTTCCGACTCGAAGCTCCGCCTGGACTGTTCCCGATTTGACCGTGCCTCTCTTGCAGATGACGCAGTGCATTAGCGCTTCCTCCTTCGCAAATCCAGTTCCCATCGGATTGGGTCAGGCTGGTAGGTCGTGATCACGATTAACCGCTCCTCAGCAGAAACCGGCGCACAGACGAGATGGAGCGGCCTCCCGGATCGCGTGTATCCCAAGAGAAGACAGCTCGCATACGGGGTATCGTCAAGATACTGTTCGATGATCTCACCGGTCTCGATTATCTGCAAGACTTCTTCGAGGTGAATGCGGCCCAAAGGCTCTTCGTCCATCTCCTTTCGAGCGTGGTCCGTGAATCGGCAATTGGCCGCACATCGACGAACTTCAGCCTCATCCATCTATTGGTAGTTCCTGTCCAGGTTCGGAAGCGTCAACGCCGTAAGCTTATAAGATGGAGTCTAGACGGAGTCAATGGCCCAGATTTTCAAGAAGGGGGCATTGCTGAACGTAACAAGGTGGTAGGGTCTACCGCTGCTGAGAAGTGGGATGAGTTAGAGAAAGGGACCTCCATCATGGAAGCGTGGCGGTCAAGATGCAAAGTCAAGCAATGACCCCATCTCTTTTTAATGACCCCATCTCTTTTTACCATCTCTTTTTCCTTTCTATGCTGGCTCCTAAATCATCTAGGAGCCAGTTCGCGGGCGTGCGAGATTTCTCGTTGTCCAACCGGGCGGACTTGTGAGGCTTCGACCGTGATGACCGCTGCGGTTTTACCTTCCAGCGTAGTGAATTCTACCTCGAACGCCTGGCCGTCACGATAAATATGGACGACGGTCCCCACATCGCCAGCCACAAGACCCTCATCAGGAACAGCGGCTCCTAATACAACGAGGTCATGCTCTTTAATCATGATCGTGACTCCTGGTTCATTGGATAGGCCGTGACCAACCGCGGCCTATCGGTTCCTGTATCAACAACCCACACCGTGCGAATGAGAGGCAGTTGGCCAGTTGGCGCGACCAACGCACCGTCTACAATATACTTCTGCCCATGGCGAGATGTCATGCTTATTGTCACTGGAGAGTTACGCACCATCTGGCCCAAGACTGTCGCCAAAACTTCCCAGTCTTGCTGCCGGAAACCCATCATCGTGAAGAATGCTGCCTTACTCTTCCCTGCCGGATGAGAGAGGTTGAGCAAATAGTCCCTCACCTTTTCTGCTTCGACAATGCAGTTGGCAGCGTTGGGAATAGTCATTGAGATCGCGGAATGCGTGGCCTTGGCGCTCCTCTCGATTCATCACTTGCCGCTGAAGGCGGAGTGAGGATGGAGGGGACGAGCGTTGCGGTATTCTACACAGATTGGAGGCTGTAGGAAATATGGGGCAGCTGGTAGCCGGACGATCAACGCTTTCCGAACGACGACCCCAGGGTGGTTTCTCCGGTCTGCGGATCTGTCTTGTCTCTCGTGTTCATCGAACCAACCACACGAGACAGACGAACCAGACCAGATGAACCAGACTCCCGCCCCGCGCCGCGAAACTGTCCTGTGCGGCGGTTCATACCTGTCGGTCCGAGCCGAGGTGCAAAGTCAAGCAATGACCCCATCTCTTTCCTCAGCGTGCGGTGGACTTGTGGGAGGCTGCGCGGAACATCAAGGGTACGATCAATCACATCTCCCCGCTGACCGCTGCTTAGACTGAGGCTGGTAGGACGAAAGTCAATACTCATGTCTGACCCCAAATCATCTCGATCTCGGCAACATAGCATGGCGTGTGCAGCCCTGGGCCAGCTTATGCGACCTCTCGCCGTTTCCCTGTCCGCATCTGCTTAGGCGGACTACTCGTCTTTGCCAGCGTCGCCATCTTCAGCAACACGCGCAATCCGTCGTTGACAGCATCCGCCGTCGAGAAGTGCCGCCGTAGTTCAGGAGCGATGACTACGGCGAGGGCGCCTTTCGGAAAACGATGTGCGTGTCGCCCTCGGACGGCCTTGCCCCAATCGTATCGCTCTAACGCGTCTTCCGGCGGAATTGGCTTACGATGCGTCGAGGTCTTTTTCATATTTTCTCCTTTGGATGGGCGAGGCTTTTCGCGCGCTGATTAACCGAATGCGGTCTCCTCGTTCTTCATACACGACGAATAGTATCCGGCCACGCGCCGAATGGCCAATCAATACAAGCCGTCCCGGTATATATCGGTCGGGCGCATCAATCGCCAGTGGATCTGCGAAAGCCGTGAGGGCTTCCTCAAAGGGCACGTCATGTTTGAGACGGTTTGCGAGGGCCTTCGTCTCATCCCATTCAAAATCCCCATAGTGTCGAGTTGTCACGACTCAGAATATTACCACAGCCGACAGACCCTTTCCGAGGGCGATACGGTATCACCTGTGCGCGGGGCTCCTGAAAAGCGGAAGTGGCGGATCAGTCCGATTGAGCGCCGTCGAGGAGGCTGAATTGGGTGTGCAGGTGGAGATGAACGAAGGACGAAGCCATGGTCGGAATCTAGGAGGGCGGGGAAGGGGAAGTCAACCTGATGGCGATTAGGAAGTAATCGCTACCGTCAGCTGCTTCGTAGCAGAGCGACCGGCTGAGTCCTGCACTCTGAACGTCGGTGACGTTGATCCGATAACCGTTGGGGTGCCGCTGATGACGCCTGCTGCGCTCAATTTGAGTCCGGCTGGGAGCGGTTGAGATCCTGCATTGAGGCTCCATGTGTAGGGTGTGGAACCGCCGGACGCAGCCAATGTGGTGTTGCAATTCCGATTGACTCTGCAACTCGCTGAGCCCGTCGTGATTGTCAGTGCAGTAGTGACGGAGATTGAAAGCGGCTGGGTGTCTGACTGAGATAGCGCATCGGTCACCCTCACCGTAAAGTTCGCAGTGCCTAAATTGGTCGGGGTGCCTGAAATGATTCCAGCTGAGTTCAAGGCGAGATTCGTTGGCAGCGATCCTACTGATACGCTCCACGCAAGCGTCCCTGTTCCGCCCGTAGCTTGGAGTGTCTGGTTATAGGCCTGGTTGACGGTTGCGCCTGGAAGAGATGTAGTGGTGATATTCGGCGGAATAGCTGGGTTGATAAGGATTGAGAGGGCCTGTGTGTCGGCTTGTCCTGTCGTGTCGGCGACGCGAACTGTAAACGACGACGTACCCGGGGCATTTGGCGTTCCGGAAATCACACCGGTCGTCGCATTCAAATTCAGGTTCTGTGGAAGTGTCCCCGCTGAGATAGTCCAATCCAGCGCACCGGTCCCGCCAGTCGCCTGCACGGTCTGGTTATAGACCTGCCCGACATTCCCACTCGGGAGTGATGTAGTGACAATCGATAGGACTGCTGGGGCGGGATTGACCGTGAGAGAAAGCGGTTTCTGGACAGATTGCCGAGGCGATGAAGAGTCGGACAGGGTAAAGGTGAGCGGACTGGTTCCCTGCGCTGCCGGGATTCCTGTGATGGCGCCAGTGGCAGTGTCGAAGGTCAGATTAGCCGGGAGTCCTGGCGTGACAGCCCAGCTGTAGGGAGTGATCCCGCCGGCCCCCCCTATCGCGGTGGCATAGGGTTGATTCACCGTTCCTGCCGGCAGGGACGATGTTGTGATGGTTAAGGCGCCTGGTCCTGGTGCCGGGGCTGGAGCGTTAGAGACGTCGCCGCACGACGCAGCTCCAATTGCGAGGAGGAGTATCAGGCCAAGAGTCCACAGATTCGCAAGGGCTCTCGCTGGGTTGCTCATCAGGCTGGGTCTCGTCAGGGTTAATATCCGCACGACGATCTCTTCGAAATCCTGGCAATGAAATCAGACAGCATTCCGAGCAAGTGTAGGCTGATGGCCGGTTTGCGCTCGGTTGAAATTATTTGTGGATCATACAGGAAAAACCCTGAGCTTGTCTCCCCTACGAAGGGGAGGGAAAGGAGCGATGCACGTAACTCAGTACAATTGGCGCAACGAAGTTATCTACGGGTTGATTGTCAGGCTTAATGCCTTACCTGCTGAAAGTAGCGTTGAATCCTGGACGGTAAAAGTATGAGCCGTAGCAGGTTCAGCCGCCAAAGGTGTTCCGCTAATTGTATGTGTGGGCGCATCAAATGTTAGTCCTGTCGGTAACGCAGGTGTCACGACTGATGACCAGGTATAGGCTGGCGCTCCACCTGAGGCGTCTAGGGTAACAGGGCCATACGCAACGCCGACTTTACCATCAGGGAGCGGTGAACCGGTGGTAATGGTTAAAGGTAATGGTGCAGCGTTAATTGTTAAGGTCAGCGATTTTTGGACCGATTGGGCTGCACTATCCTGCAAAGTGAATGTATATGAGGTGCTGCTATTGGCTCCCGGTGTTCCGGTAATTGCTCCAGTTGATTGATCGAGTTGTAAATTGGCTGGTAGTGCCGGAGTTACTGACCACTGATATGCCGGTGTGCCACCAAAGCCTACGAGTTGGCCGCTATAGGCTTGTCCAACTGTGCCTGTTGGGAGTGTCGTCGTGGAGATCGTGAGAGGCGGTGGCGCAGCAGCAATCGTAATCGCTAACGCCTTGGTGGTGGACTGTTGGTTTGGACTTGTGGAATCGAGTACTTTGAATGTCGTAGCGCTAGAATTAGTTGCCGTCGGTATGCCGGTAATGGCTCCTGATGCACTCACCGCGAGCCCGGCCGGCAGTGATGAGCCGGTGTTGACGCTAAATGTATAGGGTGTCGTCCCGCCTGACGCCGCGAGTTGGCCCGAGTAGCTTTGGCCCACAGTGCCGGATGGTAGCGAGGGGGTCGAGATTGTCACAGCCGTGACATCGGCATTGATAGTCAAGGTTCGCGTCAGTTCACCAAATTGATTGATTGGCTGGGTCGAATCGGTGGCTCTAAATGTATGTGTCGTCACTCCATTGCTGCCACTTGTTGGGGTACCGCTGATGATTCCAGTTGAGGGAGCTATGGTTAGCCCTCCCGGTAGCGCCGGAGTTACTGTCCACGTCAAGGGAGCTGCTCCTCCGGTGGCTGTGAGTTGCGTGGCGGGGTAGGCCTGGATCACGGTTCCCGTTGGGAGTGTGAACGAATTTATTGAGGGGGGAGCAGGGGGATTGATCGCAATTGACAGTGTCTGATCATCGAATTGGGATGTTTGGTCCTGGACCCGCAAGGTAAAGTTAGAAGTGCCAGTGCTGGTCGGAGTGCCGAAAATGTTTCCGTTTGAGGTATTAAGGCTAAGGCCTGAGGGAAGACCTCCACTGGTGATCCCCCAGACAAGAGTGCCAAAGCCTCCCGTGATCGAGGGTGTCTGGCTATAGGCTACATTGAATGTTCCCGCCGGAAGCGAGGTTGTCGTAATATTCGGTGCCGCTGGTAGACCGATCGTAATCGATAATGTCTTTTGCGCAGACTGCTGCGGACTTCCTGAATCTTGAACTCGAACCGTTATGGACGATATCCCGTTACTGCCTAGTTGTGGCGTCCCAGTAATAGCTCCCGTTGAGGGGGTGAGCGTTAGGCCATTGGGGAGTGTTCCACTGGTAATGCTCCAAGTTTGCGCCCCTGTTCCTCCTGTGGCGATCAGGGAAGTGTTATAGGCAGAGCCCACTGAGCCACTTGGCAGAGAGGATGTTCCGGGTGTCGTGATAATTAAGGTTGGTGGTGCCGCGCCGACAACTAGTTGTAGGACCGCGCTCGCTGTCTGAGGTGTCGGTGGAGTTTGGTCAGTGACGGTGAAGGTATAGTTTTGGTTGCTGGTTCCGGATGGGATCCCGCTTATTAAGCCGCTTGATGGATTCAGTGTCAATCCGTTAGGGAGAGCAGGAGATCCTCCTGCAAGTCCCCATGTCTTGCTCCCCGTGCCTCCAGCAAAAACCAATTGCGCACTATAGGATTGGTTTGCCGTCCCCTGTGGGAGTGAGCTGGTTGTGATCGACAGAGGGATGGCACTAATAGTTAATTGCAGGGCTTTTTCGACCGTCAGGGCGGTTGCATCTGTCAGTGTAAACGTATGGGTGGCATTGCTTGTCACGGTGGGTGTCCCAGAAATAACCCCCCCGGAGTTGAGCGAGAGTCCACTTGGCAGCGGTGGTGAGCCAGCTTTGAGCGCCCATGTATATGGAGAGGTGCCGCCATTCGGACCTAAAGCAACGGCATAGGGTTGATTGATGGACCCTGAAGGAAGTGAATTAGTGACAATGCCTAAAGGAACCGGGGCCTGATTGATGGTGATTGGAAGCACCTTTTGGACCGTCTCGCCCTTCGAGTCTACCAACTTGAATTCAGTATTACTGGTCACCGCATTAGGCGGGGTACCGGTGATGGCTCCTGTGGACGCATTCAACGAGAGCCCGGCCGGGAGTTGTGGTGAATTAGCGGCCAAACTCCAGGTATAGGGAGACGTGCCCCCCGAAGGAGTCAGCGTGAGGTTATATGCTTGATTGACGGTGCCGTCCGGTAATGGTGATGCCGTCAATATTGCTAATGGCCCTGGTCCCGCAACAGGCGCCGGAGCATTCGACACGTCTGAACAGGCTCCCATGCCTAGAGCGACGAGGAGTGACACGAAGACGGTCCAGATTGTGTGTCGGCTAAAAATATGCGTACCCATTGTGGAGCCTCGATGATGAATGGAACTCTTCCCTTGTGGTGAAGAGCTTGGATGACTAATACTTCTCGACATCGGCATCATAGTCGCTGGACGGGGGCGTAGTCTACCCTACGGATGTAGAGGGGGCTGAGAGGGTGAGGTCAAGGCCAAGGTTCAGTCCGCACATTAGAAAGAGAATGCAGTATTTCTGAAGTGAACTTCTTGCTTGGCGTCTGCTCGGACCCATTCTTGAACTTCCCTGATCCATTTGCTATCCTTCGCCCGCCTTCCAAGATACAAACCATTACTTTATCGAGCATTTCTGTAAGGAGTGACGACATGGCCAGCATCAAGCGGGCGCTGATTAGTGTTTCAGATAAAACGGGAGTCATTGAGATGGCCAAGGGCTTGGAGGCTCTTGGGGCAGAAATTCTCTCGACGGGCGGGACGGCCAAGGCTTTGCGTGACGCGGGCGTGAAGGTCACGGATGTGGCGACGTACACGGGCTCGCCGGAGATTCTTGATGGTCGTGTGAAAACGCTCCATCCGAAGATCCATGGTGGGTTGCTCGGTCGTCGCTCGGTGCCGGCTCATGTCGATCAGATGAAACAGCACAATATCGGCCCGATCGATGTCGTGGTGGTGAATCTCTATCCCTTTGAAGCCACTATTGCGAAGCCGAACTGCCCCTTCGAAGAAGCGATTGAGAATATCGATATCGGCGGTCCGTCGATGCTGCGCTCTGCGGCGAAGAATCATGAAGATGTGCTGGTCGTGGTCGATCCGGCGGACTATACGCGCGTATTGGATGCGGCAAAGGCGGGGACGGTTCCGCCTGGGTTGCGTCGCGAGCTGGCCATGAAGGTGTTTCAGCATACGGCGCGCTATGACAGCCTGATTGCGGGCTATCTCGAAAAGCAGGTGCAGGGCGGAGATGTGAAGTTCCCCAAGATCCTCTCGCTGCAATTCGAGTTGGCGGAGACGTTGCGGTACGGAGAGAATCCTCACCAGCAGGGCGCGTTCTATCGCGAATTTAACTCTAATGAGCCGTCGGTGTCGCGCGGGAAAATTCTGCACGGGAAGGCGATGTCGTACAACAACTTCCTCGACGCGAATTCGGCCCTCGAGCTGGCGAAAGAATATGACGAGTGTGCGGTCGCGATCATCAAGCACAACAATCCTTGCGGTGTGGCGCTGGGCGCGACGCCGGTCGAAGCCTATGTGAAGGCGCGTGCGACGGATCCGGTCTCGGCGTTCGGTGGCGTGCTGGCGTTCAACCGGCCGGTCGATCTGGCCACCGCCAAGGAAATCACCTCAACGTTCGTCGAAGTGGTGATTGCTCCCGGGTTTGCCGAGGATGCGCTGGCCGAACTCAAGCGCAAGAAGGATCTGCGGTTGCTCGACGTCGGGCCGCTCACGAAGGTGCCGCAGGTGGGACTCGACCTCAAGAAACTCGTCGGCGGGTTGATCGTGCAGGATCGCGATTTGGGTGTGTTGACGGACCTTCGTACGCTGCAAGTCCCGACGGCGCGCAAGCCGACGGACGAGGAGTATGCGGCCTGCGCCTTCGCCTGGAAGGTCTGCAAACATGTGAAGTCAAACGCCATCATTTACGCGATGCCTGGCCAGACGGTCGGGATCGGTGCCGGGCAAATGAGCCGCGTCGATAGCGTGAAGCTGGCGGTGATGAAAGCGCAGATGCCGGTGAAGGGCTGCGTGATGGCCTCGGACGCGTTTTTCCCGTTCCGCGACGGTCTGGATGCGGCGGCGCAAGCCGGGATTACGGCGGTGATTCAGCCGGGCGGCTCGATTCGCGATGCCGAAATCATTAAGGCGGCGGACGAGCAGGGGTTGGCGATGATTATGACGGGCATGCGCCACTTCCGCCATTGACAGGCCGTGACGAGTGACATGTGATAAGTGATCAGTTTGCCAACGGGCTGAATAGAATCATCCCCAATTTCCCCTGCATGTCCGTATTGAATTTTCACTTGTCACCAGTCACGTGTCACCCGTTACGAAAGGGTTCCTTGTGAAGATTCTTGTCGTCGGGAGCGGTGGGCGCGAACATACGATGGTGTGGAAGCTCTCGCAGAGTCCGCGGAAGCCGCAAATTTTCTGTGCGCCGGGGAATGCCGGGATTGAGTCGCTGGCGGCTTGTCTGCCGATCAAGGCGGACGATATTACGGCGCTCAAAGATTTTGTCATCAAGGAACAGGTTGATCTGACGGTGGTGGGCCCGGAAGTGCCGCTGGCGAACGGCATTGTCGATGAGTTTCGCAAGGCCAAGTTGAAAATCTTTGGTCCGACCAAAAATGCCGCCCGGCTGGAGTCCAGCAAGATCTTTTCGAAGGATGTGATGGCCTTGGCCAAGATTCCAACGGCGCGGGCGAAGAGTTTTGAAAAGATGGACGAGGCGCTCGCGTATGTCGAGGCGCACGAACTCCCGGTCGTCATTAAGGCCGATGGGCTGGCCCAGGGCAAGGGCGTGATCATTGCAACCACTCGCGAGCAGGCGAAGCAGGCGATCGTCGATTCGATGGAATATGCCGTCTTCGGTCAGGCCGGCCAGCGCGTGCTCATCGAACAATTCCTCGACGGCGAAGAACTCACCATCATGGCGTTTACGGATGGTAAGGCGGTGGTGCCCATGTTGCCGGCACAGGATCACAAGCGTGTGGGCGACGGCGACACGGGGCTCAACACGGGGGGCATGGGCGCCTATTGCCCGGCTCCGTTGTGCACCCCGGCCTTGCGTATGCAGGTCACTCGCGACGTGTTGCAGCCGATTGTGTCGGCGATGTCCCGGATGGGTTCTCCGTTTCAAGGTGTGCTATACGCCGGAATCATGGTCGTGAAGGGCGTCCCCTATGTGCTTGAGTTCAATGCGCGCATGGGCGATCCTGAAACGCAGGTGGTGTTGCCGCTGCTCAAGTCTGATCTCATCGATGTGATCGAGGCCGTCGTTGAGCATCGGCTGGATCAGTTGACGGTGGAGTGGCATGACGACTGTGCCGTGTGTGTGGTGATGACGTCGGAGGGCTATCCCGGCAGTTATGAAACGGGAAAGGCCATCCACGGACTTGCCGACGGCGAGCCCTCAGCGACGGTGTTTCATGCCGGAACTGTCCGAAAGGGCTCTGACGTGGTGACCGCCGGTGGCCGGGTGTTAGGCGTCACCGGGCGAGGGGCCACGATTGCGGAGGCGCAACAGGCCGCCTACCGACGAGTTCAGAAGATTTCTTTCGACGGACAGCATTACCGGACGGACATTGCCCATCGCGCTCTTCGGCGCAGCAGCTAGCAGTTCCACGCATCCCGCACCTTTCATGGCTGTCATCGAGTCGTACTCTGCAACGGATTCAGCTGTGCTGTTCCCTCGGATTGCCCGATTGGTGCAGGCCGGCGGGGTGCTCGCGATTCCCACAGAAACCTATTATGGCTTAGGGGCGAATCCGCTCGATGGGGCAGCCGTGGCGCGCCTGCTCTCCATTAAGGGTCGACCGGATGGCAAACCTATTTTGATTCTGATTGGTGATCAGGCACAGCTTCAGGATCTTGTCGCCGAGGTGTCTCCTGCCGCGCAGGTGCTGATGGAGGCTTTTTGGCCGGGACCGCTGACGCTGGTGTTTTCCGCCGGTCCAGGACTTCCAACGGCTATCACGGCGGGGACCGGCACAGTGGGGGTTCGTCATACTTCTCACGCCGCTCTCGCGGAGCTTCTTCGACATACGGGACCCTTGACGGGTACGAGTGCGAATCGCTCAGGGGAGTCGCCGGTTCAGACCGCGGCAGAGGTAGAACGGACAATCGGCACCATGGTCGATGCCATCGTTGATAGCGGGCCCACGCAGGGCGGATTGCCGTCGACGGTGTTGAGTGTGTGTGACGGTGTGCGGATGATTCGTGAAGGGCCGATCGATCGAGCGATGATTCAACAGGCGCTTGTGGCGCGAGGATTTCACCTCAAGCCGTGAGAAGTATGCTATACATCCGCGCATGGATGTCAGAAAGGAGGGTCGTATGGTGAATGTGCTGCGTCAGCGAATGCTTGTCGGGATAGTGGCGGTGGTGGGGGTGGCGGTGTCGGGCTGTGACTATTGGCCGCCTGCGCTTCAGGCCCAGGTGGAACAGCTCCGTTCAGAAGTGCAAACGGTGAATATGGAGAAGGCTCAGCTTCAGAATCAGATCAACGATCTGTCTAAGGCGAAGCAAGATCTACAGACCCAAGTCGATGACCTGGGACGGATGAATCGTGAAAAGACCGGAATGATCTCAAGCCTTCAGAATCAGGTCGAGGCGTTGCGGGTTAAGGCGGTCAAGGCAATGGCCCCGAAGGCTCCTGCCAAGGCGGTTGCCAAGCCAACGGCCAAGCCTGCCGCGAAGGCTCCTGTCAAGAAGAACGTTCCGGCCAAGCGAAGGTAGCTCGGAGACGTCAGCCTACTTCTGGCCTGAGGTGGTGCTGGATGCAGGTGCGCTGCTGGCGGATGGAGTGGACGAGCTGGTCGTTCCTCCGGAAGCCGGCGGCGCAGATGGCGCGGAGGGCGTCGATGACGACGCTGCCGCTGGTGTCGCCGACGACTCGGCCGGCGCGGTTGTCGTGGCCGTGGGCGTCGGTTTGGTGGTCTCCCCGGTCGGCGGTTTCATCTTGTCCGAATAGTCCGTAATGTACCAGCCGGATCCCTTGAACATGATTGCGGGCGCCGAAATGATTCGGCTGACGGATTTGCCGCATTTCGCGCAGGTGGCGACGGCTTCGTCTTTCATGCTCTGTTTGAGTTCAAACGTATATGAACAATCGTGGCAGAGATATTCGTAAATAGGCACGTGTGACCCTCCGGAATGCGTAGTCGATAATTTATCAATAACCCTTGTTGCGCGTGAGTCAAGTGGCGGTCATGCTGTCAGCTTACCAAACGCGGCAGCAATGCGATCCAATCCCTTCGTGATGGTGTCCATGCTGGTCGCATAGGACAACCGAATGTGATGCTGACTGCCGAACGGCTCACCGGGCACCACGGCCACATGGGCCTCATTCAAGAGATAGTTGGCCAATGCTTGCGGTGAAGCCACCGGTCCGTTCGGTCCTGTTCGCCCCAGCACGCCGCCGATGTTGGGAAAGGCATAGAAGGCTCCTCCTGGCATCCGGCAGGACACACCAGGAATCGCATTGAGGCGCTCCACCATGACTTTTCTTCGCCGGTCGAATTCCACCACCATCATTTCTGTAAACGGTCCACCAAGCTTGAGCGCAGCGACGGCGGCTTTCTGCGAGATCGAGCAGGGATTGGACGTGCTTTGGCTTTGGATATTGGCCATGGCGGTCAGGAGAGGCTTCGGTCCGGCTGCATAGCCGATGCGCCATCCCGTCATGGCGTAGGCCTTGGAGACACCATTGATGATGACTGTGCGCTCGGCCACTTCAGGTCCCAGGGTGGCGATGCTGATATGCGTCGCTCCGTCGTACAGCACCTTCTCGTAAATTTCATCGGAGATGATCAGGAGGTTGTGCTTCACCGCGATGGTTGCAATGGCCTCCAGTGTGCGTTTGTCGTAAGTGGCTCCGGTCGGATTGCAGGGGCTATTGACGATGATGGCTTTGGTGCGCGGCGTGACTAACTTCTGCAGTTCCTCAGGATTGATGGCATAGTCCTCGTCTTCCTTGGTTGGGAGCAGCACGGGGGTGGCATCATTGAGGAGCGCCTGATCGGCGTAGGACACCCAGTAGGGTGTTGGAATAATAATCTCATCGCCGGCCTCTAGGAGGGCTTCGGCGACGTTGTAGAGCGAGTGCTTGGCTCCGCAGGAAACCAAGATTTGGGCCTTCTCATAGCGCAAACCTTGCTCAGCGAGAAGTTTATCGGCAATGGCTTGACGAAGCTCGTCGATGCCTGACGAAGGGGTATATTTCGTAAAGCCGGCGCGAATGGCTGCTTCGGCCGCGGCCTTGACGGGTTCCGGCGTATCGAAATCCGGTTCCCCGGATGAGAAATCGACGACATCGATCCCTTGCGCAGCCATGGCTTTGGCGGTCGCGGTCATGGCCAATGTCGGAGACGGAGTGATTCGACTGACGCGTGCGGCGAGTTTCATTGTTTGAGGCTCCGGATTCGTTCTTCAAGACGTCGAGCCACGTCGGGATGCAGGAACTCCGTTAACGGACCGCCGTGCTGGGCGACGTCTTTGATGATGGTGGAAGAGAGGTACGAAAATTCTTCGCTGGGCATGAGAAATACGGTCTCCACATTCTTGGCCAGTTTCCGGTTGATGAGGGCCATCTGAAATTCGTGCTCGAAGTCAGAGATGGCTCGCAGCCCTCGAATAATGGCATGGGCTCCCGACCGCGCGACATAGTCAACCAGGAGGCCTTCGAAGACGGTCACGTCGACCTGGGTCAGATCCTTCATGACCAGCTTCACCATCTCCAGCCGCTCGGTCAGATTAAAGAGCGGATGCTTGGCTGGATTCGGTGCGACCGCCACGACCACCTTGTCGAAAACGCGCAGGCTGCGTGTAATGATATCGGTATGACCATGCGTAATAGGGTCAAAGGTCCCGGGGTATATACCGATTTTCATACTGTGGCCTCTGCGGGAAACGAATAGATCGACAGCGCCGTATCTCCGTATTGATAGTGCTTCCTAAACGTTGCCAAGCCGAGCCGGTCGGGAAGG
Organism: Nitrospira sp.; assembly: GCA_030692565.1. Lineage (NCBI taxonomy): Bacteria > Pseudomonadati > Nitrospirota > Nitrospiria > Nitrospirales > Nitrospiraceae > Nitrospira > Nitrospira sp. Next base: position 96,350 of record JAUYAO010000041.1, on the reverse strand, counting down.
GTGGATTTCGACGCATGTTCGACGACGAGCCAGGCATCGGGTGGCGTGAGTGTAGCATGGACGGTTTGGAAGATGTCTTCCAGTTTGTAGGCGAGGTCATACGGAGGATCGGCAAACACAATATCATAGGGGCCGCCCCACAGCTCAGGCCTGGTCAGAAATTGTTTGACCGTTCTTGCTTGAATCGTGACGAGGGTGTTCATCCCGCACTCCGCGACATTGTGCCGCAAGAGTTTCAAGGATTCCGCTTGCGACTCAACGGCGGTCACGTGCGCTGCTCCACGGCTGAGTGCCTCAATGCCGATCGCTCCGGTTCCCGCAAAGAGATCCAACACGCGACTGTCTGGAAGCCGGTTACCCAGGATAGAAAACAATGCTTCCCTGACTCGGTCAGAGGTGGGACGGAGTGTGGTGCCGTGCGGTCCCTGAAGGCGTCGACCCCGGTGGGATCCAGCTATAACTCGCATGTCAGTAAATAGGGGACATCGTTAAGAGAGCGCGACTGTAACACAGCGTTTTTATAGGGGTCAAGGGACGGCACGGGGGTGAAGTGCTGGATGGAACTCAAGGGCTGGTGCCGATGTGAGTTTGCCTAGAAAGAGTCAGAGGGATGGATGGCTTTGACCGTCAGTTAGGAAGCCGCTATACTTACCGCCACATCCACTCCTGAGTGGATGCGCGAGCCCTCCGATAAGGGCGATTCGATAGCCTGGGTCGGATCGGACGAAAGCGAATCAATGCTCGATCGTTTAGCTTGCTGATACCGGTTGGGTATCCCGAGCGGCCAGACTCTTTCTTCGATTATTGGAAATCGTGCGATCGATGATCGCGCCGCAGTTGATGCATTTCCAGGCGTAGAAAATGAGGAAGAAATCTGAGAACCGCTCCAACATCATCAGCCCTTTACATTTCGGACATTCCATCGAATCCTCCCAGGTGTCTGCGTGAACCGCTGTATGCCGAATAAAGCAAAAGCTGCACCAAATTGTCGTGTGTCAATATTTCAATGGTTTATCGGTTACGTAGTTGTCTCCATGGGGTAAAACCTACCCCAGGGGGTCGTGCAAAAAGGTGCGTGGCGTCAGATTTTTGTTCAGAGAGGGTGAATCATGACGACTGACACTCACAGAGGGATCGGGCACTGGCCTGCGACTGAACGTCCGAGAGAACGTCTTCTGGCCAAAGGGCCTGAGATTCTCTCGGATGCGCAATTGTTGGCGATTTTGTTGAGAACTGGACGTCGAGATTCATCCGCAGTGCAGGTCGCGATGGAGCTGCTGCACCGTGTCGGCGGGCTGGCATCGTTGGCCCGGAGCGGAATTGAAGAGCTTTGTACGATTCCAGGGATAGGTCCGGCAAAAGTTGCCCAGCTGAAGGCGGCGCTTGAATTGGGAAAGCGAGCCATGGCGATTCCTCTCTCGACGGGGACAAAAATTTCATCCAGCTCAGATTTGTTTCGGCACTTCCACCCACTGGTACGCGATCTCAAGCACGAAATCTTCAAGGTCATCTTGCTCGATGCGAAGAATACGGTCATGAAAGAGGCCACGGTGTCGGAGGGGAGTCTCACCTTGAGCATCGTCCATCCGCGCGAAGTGTTTGCCCTTGCGGTCCGTGAGTCTGCCGCGGGTGTGATTTTCCTGCACAATCACCCCAGCGGTGATCCGACACCGAGTAGCGAAGATCGTCGATTGACGGACCGACTGGTGACGGCCGGCGAAGTGCTGGGGATTCGTGTGTTGGACCATCTGGTCATCGGAGACGGTCGATACGTGAGCTTTGCCGATGAAGGATGGATTAAGGTATAAGAAGGGACTCGATCAGTCAGGGCGAGACGACAAACAAGCAGGGACGACAATGAGGAGGCGGATGGTCTAACAATATGTGCGACTAGCTATAAGGAGGGTCTGCCATGGGCGAGATTCGCGCAGAGTCCGTCAGGAATATCGCGTTGGTGTCCAACGTCGGCGCAGGCAAGACATCCCTCACCGAGGCCCTGCTTTACGCAAGCGGTGCCATCCCGACTCTCGGTTCCGTACTCCAGGGCACGACCGTTTCCGATTTCGAACCGGAAGAACTCCATCATCACTGTTCCGCCAGCACGAGCCTTCTCCACTTCACCTGGAATCAGACGGCGGTCACGCTCGTCGATTCTCCCGGCGCGCTGAGCCTATCGGGTGAATCGCTGTCCGCCTTGCGGGCCGTTGATGCGGTCATCATCGTACTCAATCCCGACGCCGGAGTCCGGACTGAACTGGCCCGCCTTTGGCACAGAGTGAGAGATCTGGGCTTGCCGTGTCTCGTGTTCGTGAACGGGTTGGATAGGGAAGGCGCCTCGTTCGACGCTGCCTTGGATCTCTGCCGGACGCAGCTGGAGTGTACGCCGATTCCTATGGTGCTGCCTGCGCACTCCGGTTCCGGTTTCGATTTCATGATTGATCTGCTGGATGAAACATTGATCCGTTCAGGGTGCTCCTCTCCCAAGATCGAACGAGCCGCAGCTCCTCCCGAGATGGAACAGGCGGTCAAGCATGCGCGGAAACAATTAATCGAAGCGGTCGCTGAGCGTGATGAGGGGCTGCTGAGTCGCTATCTGGAACAAGGCGATTTGAATCGGGATGAATTGGTGGACGGGCTTCGGAGCGATATCCAGACCAGGCAGTTCCTTCCGGTCTATGCCGGCTCGGCGCTGCGCAATGTCGGCGTATGGTCATTGCTCAATGCTCTTGTCACCCTACTGCCGTCGTCTGCGGAACGGGCTGCCATCCATCCTGCGCTAGGGCGGCACCCAGAAACTGGGCAGCCGTGCGAACGGAAGGGGAGCCTGCAAGAGCCGTTTTCCGGTCTGATCTTCAAGACGATCATCGACCCCTTCGTCGGGAGGCTGTCCTATTGCCGGGTCTTGTCAGGAACGATCCAGGCGGACTCGACGGTCCTCAACGGGACGAGACACGTCCGTGAGAAGCTCGGCCATTTCTATACGCTATTGGGCAAGAAGCATGTGCTCATCAGTGCGGCCAAGTCGGGAGACATTGTAGCGATCGGGAAACTCAAGGATACGCAGACAGGCGACACGCTCTGTCACGAGAGTGCGCCGATCTGTTATCCGTCCTTTGCCTTGCCTCGTCCGGTGTTATCGTTCGCCATTGCGGCCAAGTCCAAGTCGGAAATCGACAAAGTGAGCCTTGGTTTGCATAAGTTGATCGAGGAAGACCCGACGCTGGAATTTGTTCGCAACCCCGAGACCAAGGATATGGTGCTCAGTGGAATGGGGCAACTCCATATCGATCTGGCGCTGGAGAAGCTCCACCGGAAATTCGGAGCGGACGTCACGCTTCACACGCCCAAAGTCCCTTATCGGGAGACGATCAAAGCCGTCTCGCAGGCGCAGGGGAAGTATAAGAAGCAAACGGGTGGCCACGGTCAGTTTGGCGATTGCTGGCTGGAAATCGCCCCTCTGGCGAGGGGAGAAGGATTTGTCTTTGAGAATCGTGTGGTCGGGGGAGCGATCCCGCGCAACTTTATTCCGGCAATTGAGAAGGGCGTGGTGGAGGCCATGCAGGAGGGCGGCCTGAGCGGGTTCCCCGTTGTGGATGTGCGCGTGACGGTCTATGACGGTTCCTTCCACGTCGTCGATTCTTCCGAGATGGCATTCAAGATTGCCGGGTCGATGGCCTTCAAGAAGGCCATGGAGGCGGGACATCCCGTTCTGCTTGAGCCGCTGATGCTGGTGGAGGTCGAGGCCCCAACGGACACCGTCGGCGCCGTCATGGGGGACATCAATGCGCGCCGGGGACGAATTGTTTCGGTGCAGGCGGATGACCATGCCGAACAGATCAAAGCCCTCGTGCCGTTAGCGGAGTTGCTGAAGTATGCCCCGGCGCTGAACGCAATGACCGGCGGGCGGGGCAGTTACGGGATGGAGTTTGCCCGCTACGAGGAAGTTCCGCGAGAGCTGGCGGGGAAGATCATTGAGGGACACAAGGTTGAACCGCATGCCGTCGCGGCGCACTAAGGCCGCTTAGTCGGTGGATTTGAGGACGACGTAGAACGCGCGATTTTCTCGAAGGACGCGGAGTAGGACCGTGTCGCCGCGCCGGACTTTTGTGATCGCCGACGTGAATTCGCCGACGGTGGCCACGTCGGCGCGGTTGACTTCCTTGATCAGGTCGCCTTCACGAAGCCCTTCTGCGTGAGCCAGGCTGCCTGGATCAACTTTGGTAATCAGCACGCCGCGCGTTTCGCGGAGTTTGAATTTTTCTGCCAGTCCGGCTGAGAGGTCCTGAAGATCGAGCCCCAGTTTCACCTCGGTTCGGGACTGCGGGAGAGAGGCCATGACCGCGGTGTCCCGTCGTTCGCTCAAGGGAACGGTGAGGATGTGTCGCGTGAAATCTCGGATGACTTCGATCTTCGGGGCAGCGCCGGGCGGGAGCGCGCCGATCAAGCGGGACAGCTTGTTCGGCGAGTCTACCACGCTGCCGTCGATCGTCAGAATAATGTCGCCGGGCTTGATGCCGGCTTCGGCGGCCGGATCTTTTTCGAAGACCTCATTGACGAGGATCCCTTCGCCTTCAGTCACACCGAATTTTTTCGCCAGCTCCGGCGTGAGCGGCTGGATGCCGACCCCCAGCCATCCGCGCACCACTTTGCCGCGTGCGATCAGTTGCTGAATGACCTGTTTGGTCATATTCGAAGGAATGGCAAATCCGATCCCTTGGGCGAAGTTGATGATGGCGGTATTGATGCCGATGACTTCCCCGCGCAGGTTGAAGAGCGGTCCGCCGGAATTGCCGGGGTTAATCGAGGCGTCGGTCTGAATGAAGTTTTCGTAACGGGAGAGATTGACGTTTTCCCGTCCGATTCCGCTCACCACACCCAGCGTGACGGTGCGATCAAGTCCAAACGGGTTCCCCACAGCAAGCACCCACTGACCGACGCGCACCGCGCTGGAATCGCCAAATCGGGCAAAAGGCAACGCGCGATCGACGGTGACTTTTAGGAGTGCCAGATCGGTGTCCGGATCTTTGCCTACGACTTGTGCGATCAATTTCGTCTTGTCGAATAAACGGACCTCGACTTCAAGGGCATCGCCGATGACATGGTTGTTCGTGACGATGTGTCCCTCGTTGTCCACAATGAGGCCGGATCCGGACCCCGATGCACCGGGCGTGCGGTCTGCACCCGATTCACGCGGTCGTCCCGCACCTGAAATCGGAAAGAGGTTCACGACGGACGGCTTGGCCTGCTCCGCCAGATCGGTAATGACGGTTTGAATTTCTTCGAGCATCCGTATTCCCGGAGAATCCGTGATCGCTGCCGTCGCGAGAGGATTTGCCCAAGGGAGAGGATTTGCCCAAGGGAATAGGAGCGCGGAGAAGATCAGAGTGGCTCTAAGAGATCGAGGCCCACGCATCATCATGCGTTCATTCTACCGGAAGGCCTAGGCTTCTGCCTATGGGGCTAGGCGGACTGCGTTGCGGAGGAGGTGGAGTGACGGCGGCGGGTAAACCAGGTGGAGAGATGATCCAGTTCCGTCTGTCCGCCCATGAGGACGACAATGTCGCCTGTACGGAAGGTCAGGTCCTCAGCAGGCGCCAACAGGAATGGTCCGCGCATGACCGTGGCGATGTGAATGGATGATGCACGCGGAACGTCGCCAATGCGTTGTCCGACAGCGGCAGAACTGTGCGGGATCATGACTCGTTCAATGCCGGCCGAACGTTGGCTGAGATCCTGCTGGAGGCGAAGGAGGTCTTCGTGGATGGTTTCCAGCTTCAGCTGCCTGATTTGAACATCGAGTTCAACCAGTGATTGTTTGAGCGTCTGGATGCGGGTGGTGGCACGATGGATGGTGTTGTCGACCTCCGAGAGGTCAGGATCGAGAGGGCGGCGCTCGGAGGGGCGGCGGGAGATCTGGTCAACGATCTGATGTCCAAGATCCTGGCTGATGGCATCGATTCGCTCAAGTACGCTTGATGCCTGCCAATGGAGGCGGAGGATCTGAACCTTGCGATTGACACGCTCCGCAATTGAGACAACCGCTTCGTGGAGAGCGGTGCTCGTAACGGAAAGTTCTTTCTGAAGGCGATTGAGGAAATCTAAGCGCATAAGTCTTCTGAATAGTAGTGTCCGATAAGAGGTATTATGTAAACTGCTTAATCGAATGGGATTTATTACTCATATCTTTACTCTTCTCTTCAGCTGTTGATCAAGAGAGCCTTACCCCATTGGCCATCCGGTATTCTCTCACAGATTGACAGTGTCTCGCTCAAAGCGTACATGCAACAGTCTGTAGTAACTCAGACAATGACTTCGCGCGAGGCTTTCTATGCCGATTCATCCCTTGGCCGGTCAGCCGGCTCCACAGTCCATTCTTGTCGATGTCCATCGGCTGCTCTCTGCCTATTTGTCAGATACGCCCGACGTCTCGGTTCGTGACCAGCGTGTGACATTTGGGACGTCCGGCCACCGTGGGTCATCCCTCAAGCGAAGCTTCAACGAGCAGCATATTCTCGCCGTCACCCAGGCAGTCAGCGAATACCGTGCCGCACAGCAGACGACCGGACCGCTGTACCTCGGCAAAGATACCCATGCGTTGTCAGAGCCTGCCTGTATCTCGGCGCTTGAAGTGCTTGCGGCCAATGGTGTCACGGTGATGATCGATCAGGATGGCGGCTTTACACCGACCCCGGTCATTTCTCATGCGATCCTGACCTATAACCGCGGCCGCACATCCGGTCTGGCCGACGGCATTGTCATTACCCCGTCGCACAATCCGCCTGAAGATGGTGGTATCAAGTACAACCCGCCGCATGGCGGACCGGCCGATACGCAGGTCACCAAATGGATCGAAGATCGAGCCAATGCCCTTCTTGCAGGCAGACTCCAAGGGGTGAAGCGTCTGTCCTATGAACAGGCTCGAAAAGCTCCTACAACTCACCGACATGATTACCTCAACGCCTACGTGAAGGATTTGGATAATGTCATCGACCTCGACGTGATCAAGTCGGCCAAGCTGAAACTTGGCATCGACCCGCTGGGCGGCTCCGGTGTGGCCTATTGGCAGCCAATCGCTGAGCGCTACGGATTGAACATTGAAAATGTGAACCCCACCGTCGATCCGACTTTTCGCTTCATGCCCTTGGACTGGGACGGCAAGATCAGGATGGATTGCTCCTCGCCCTATGCCATGGCGAATCTGATCGCGCTGAAAGATCGCTTCGACGTGGCGTTCGGCAACGATGCCGATAACGACCGCCATGGGATCGTGACACGCACGGCGGGCTTGATGAATCCGAATCATTACCTCGCCGTATCGATCGCCTACTTGTTTGCCAATCGCCCTGGCTGGAAGCCTGATGCCGGTATCGGCAAGACGTTGGTCAGCAGCAGTCTCATTGATCGAGTCGCCGGCAAACTCAAGCGGAAACTTGTTGAAGTGCCGGTCGGCTTCAAATGGTTTGTGAGTGGATTGCTGGATGGCTCACTCGGATTCGGCGGTGAAGAGAGCGCCGGGGCGTCTTTCTTACGGCGGGACGGGACCGTCTGGTCCACCGACAAAGACGGCATCATCATGGATTTGCTGGCGGCTGAGATGATGGCCAAGACCGGCAAAGATCCGGCGCAACTCTATCAGGATCTGACTGAGGAATTGGGCGAACCGCGGTATGAACGAATCGATGCCGCGGCGACGCCTGAACAGAAGGCGATTCTGTCTAAGCTCTCCCCTGCTCAGGTTCAAGCGACGGAACTGGCCGGAGACAAGATTGTCGCCATGATGACGACCGCCCCCGGCAACGGGGCGGCCATCGGCGGATTGAAAGTCGTGACCGAGCAAGGCTGGTTTGCCGCCCGCCCCTCCGGTACGGAAGATGTCTACAAGCTCTATGCGGAGAGTTTTCGAGGTAAGGAACATTTGAAGCAGATACAGGGTGCGGCTCAGGAGCTGATCGCCAAGGCCTTCGCCTCAGCCAAGTGAGATCCTGAGCCATGTTTGACTTGGGCAGTACGGCTGCGTTGATGTGGGGGATGCTTTTCGGATCGATCGGTGTCGGTTTTTGTATCTATGGCAGAAAGCAAAAGGCCGTGGTCCCTCTCTGCGTGGGAGTTGCCCTTTGTGTCTTCCCCTACTTCATCGCGAATGTCTATGCGCTGGTTGTAATCGGGGTGGCGCTCATGGCCATTCCGTATTTTGTGCGGGGGTGAAGATCGATCGAGCAGGGCAGCCATCAAATAGTGATGGCTGCCGCGCGCGCTGTCCAGCTTCAGGGATGGTGCTCATTTATTGTAGAATGACACAATGCGATCCACTCCGGTTCGGAGCGTTTTCCGCCATTCAGTTTCGAGTGCAGGAGTCATCTTTTCGTCGCACTCCTTCACACTTTTCACGAGAGAGTTGATCCAAAAGTCATAGAGGTTCGGATCGATATTCATCTTCTTCTTGCTGTGACTTTCCCCGATTCGATCGATGCCGGTCGTGCCCACGCCATTGCCGCCTAAATGCATAAACATCATCGAGATCCCCTGCCTGAGGAGCGACTTCTGTTTGGACATTTCGGTCTTTGCAAACATCGGAGCGATCGTGGGGTGGCTGGCTAGGAAGTTGGCGTAGAACACATCAAAGAACTTTGGGTTCACGCAACAACGGCTGTAACTCTCCTTAACCTCTACTAAGGACATGCCTTCTCCTCGCAAGAGACGCTCTCGGTCTCCGGCAGTGCTCAACTTAAGATGGACTTGGCATGGGGGAGCACGTCCCAGTGCGCAAGCAGGACCGGCCATCCGTTGAAACCTCTATCGGAAAAATTGTTTTTTGACTTAAGTCGCTGATCTGTCTAATGCTTTAGACACTGACGTCGGGGAATGTCGTGCGGATTTCATTTGATGCCTATGGAAATGACCGAGGAGAGGAAGGAAGATGATGGGGTGGAGAGAACAGCAAAGTTAGGGTGGTGTGGTCTGAACGGTTTGTTGTTCCGCATGATAGGAACTTCTCACCAGCGGTCCTGATTCAATGTGCGTGAAGCCCATGGCGATCCCCTCCTCTTTCAAGAGTGCGAAGTCGGAGGGGTCGTAATAGCGAGCGACCGGCAGATGGTCTCTTGTCGGTTGGAGGTATTGTCCGATCGTCATGATGTCGCAATTGACGGCGCGCAAGTCGCGCATCACGTCGCGGGCTTCGTCGAGCGTCTCTCCCATACCCAGGATCAAGCCGGACTTGGTCGTCATTCCTTGCCGCTTGGCCTGGGCGAGTAATTCAATCGACCGCTGATATTTGCCTTGCGGCCTGAGCGATGGAAAGAGGCGGCGGACGGTCTCGATGTTGTGATTCAGGATCTCCGGTTTCTCTGCGCAGACGGTGGTGAGCGCGGCCTCATTTCCCTCAAAGTCAGGAATCAAGACTTCAATCGTACAGCCTGGGCTGAGGGCCCTCGTCTGGCGGATCGTTTCCGCAAAGATGGTTGCGCCACCGTCAGGCAACTCGTCGCGATTCACCGAGGTGATGACGGCATGGCGGAGGCCGAGCGCCTGAACGGCTTCAGCGACCCGCTGAGGTTCGCCGTGATCGACTGCGAGCGGTCTCCCCGTCTCAACCGAGCAGTAGTGGCAGCGCCTCGTGCAGATGTCACCCAGAATCAGGAAGGTGGCGGTGCGCGCGTTCCAACATTCCCACCGATTGGGGCAGCGGGCTTCTTCGCAGATGGTGTGGAGCTTGAGGCGGTCCATCGTCTGCTTGATGTCGAGATAGTCCGGACCGGTCTGTGCGTTGATTTTGAACCAGGCGGGCAAACGCGGACGTTCGGGAGAGCGGAGTGCTTCAATGGAGATGAGGCTCATGAGAGGGTGTTGTCCTGTCTGCGTGCTCGAAACAATCCCAGGATCTGGCTCAGCAAGCCTGCCGGCTTTGGAGGCGGCGCGGGGTCCGGATATTCGACCCACAGTTCTTGCGAGCCGAGGTAGATGCCGTTGCGAAAGCTGACCTGGGTTCTGAGTTGCCGATATCCCTGCAGGTGCAGATCCCGAATGAGTGCCATGAGCGCCGCATCTTGCCCGGGGTGAGGATCGGTACTGATGCGAATGGTTTCATATCGCAAGATGGCGCAAAACTGTTCCCCTGCTCGTACGAATTCAACGGGGCGGTTGAATCCCCTTTCCCGATAATCCAGCCCGGCGAGCTGATGTTTATCGAGGCCGCTCTCTCCCATAGCGTGCTGGGCCTTATTCCAATGCGCGAAACACGGCGACGAGGTCGCTCAGCGCGAGGGTTTTGCTCTTGAGGATTGCCCGTTCCGCCTGAATCGATTCACGGGTCTTGGGATCTGCTGCGCCGGATGTCAAGCACGTCGCGCCCAGAGCCAGAATCCGGTTGCAGTCTTCTTCGAGTTTCTTCTTCACGACGGGATTCACAGAGAGAATGTCCATGAGCTGTGTGCGTGTCTCTGTCAGGTGGGCCTGCAGCTCCGAGTCCGGGTAACTCTTGCGGGCGGCTTCATCGAAGCAGCGGTCGAGATATTGAGCCAGGAACACATAGAGCCGCACCAGGGCTGCGGCGATCTCGGTCTGATCTTTTGTGGTGGTGGCCATCGCGCTCTCTTTCTGTGTGAACGAATTATGCGAGGATCTTGATGTCGTCGCCTTCGATTTTGACTTGATACACTTCGACTTTGGCCGCGGGGTTCTTGACGCATTCTCCTGTCGTGACATCGAACTGCCAGCCGTGCCAGGGGCACGCGACGACATTGCCGTGGAGATCGCCTTCGCCCAGCGGTCCGCCGCGATGCACGCAGGTATTGTCGATCGCGTGAAAGGTGCCGTCGACATTGAAGACCGCCAGGGTTTTGCCGTTGACTTCCGCGACGATGGCATGCCCGGGTTTTACATCTGCCGTGCCCGCGACCCGTACGAAATCTCCCATTGCCGTTCCTCCGCTGTGAGACGCCCTGTTAGCTATTGGTAAATGGCTGCTTGATCTTCTTCAGCAGGCTGTCGATCGACGAGCCGCTCTGTTCCGTCGCGCCTAACGCGTGAATGATCTTTTGAGCAATGTCCCGAAAGGCGGCCGCCTGGGGAGAGGCGGGATTGCCTACCACGATCGGATGGCCGGAATCGCCGCCGTCGCGAATCGCCGGATCGATGGGGATGCGCCCGAGGAAGGGAATGCCCAGTTTCTCCGCGGCCCGCTCCCCGCCGCCATGCGAGAAAATGTCGGTGCGTTCGCCGCAATGGCCGCAGACGAACGAGCTCATGTTTTCGACGATGCCGAGCAGCGGGACGTTCACTTTTTGGAACATCGCCATGCCCTTCCGGACATCGTAGAGTGCCACTTCCTGGGGCGTGGTCACGGTAATGGCGCCGGCCAGGGGCACCATTTGCGAGATGGAGAGTTGGACATCTCCGGTGCCGGGAGGCAGGTCGAGCAGGAGGTAGTCCAGGTCGCCCCACAACACGTCGCGGAAAAACGCCTGCAGGTATTGATGGACCATCGGGCCTCGCCACACGAGCGGCGCTTCTTCCGGCACCAGGTAGGCCATGGAGATCAGTTTCACCCCGTAGTTTTCCACTGGGACGATCTTGCCGTCTTTTTGCTCTGGGCCTTTTGAACTGCCCATCATCATGGGAATGTTGGGGCCGTACAAGTCCGCATCCATGAGACCGACCTTTGCCCCGGTCAGGGCCAGGGCGCAGGCCAGGTTTGAGGCGACCGTCGATTTGCCGACGCCGCCTTTGCCGCTGCTGACGGCAATGACATGCTTCACGCCGGGAATAAAATTCTCTTTCGCCGGGGCTTGCTGCGCTTCGTGGGAATGTTCATCTGCCATGGATCGGTCCTCCGCTATATCGATGGTTCGGCTCACAAGGCTACGGTCGCGGCCGAAAGACATGGACGCACAATGCTACGGCCATCATAAGCGATGGGCTGGGGGAAAGGAAATGGGCCAGTCGGACCATAGGCGGCTATGGCCCGACTGGGGAAGCTGAAGACGAGGCTAGAACACCGAGGGATCGGGCCGGCGCAGATTGGTCGCCAATCCGAACAGCGACAATGTGTAGATGATCCACTTCGAGGGGTCAAAGTTATACCACTTGGGTCCGTTGCGGTAGTCGCGCGCATAGGTGTGATGATAGTTGTGATAACCCTCCCCGAAGCTCACGAAGGAGATCAGCCAGCTGTCGCGGCTGCTGTCCTGTGTCCCGTGCGGCTGACTGCCGATCATGTGGCAAAGGGAATTGATCGTGAACGTGGAGTTGAGCACCATGAACATGCGGAAGAGCCCGCCGAGCAGCAGGGCGCTGATGCCGCCCATCCAGCCTTGATGCCACCACACGCCGAGGGCAAAAGGGATGGCCAACCCGGATGCCACGATCAACCAATAGTAGCGGTGTTGCCAGAGGATCACGGGGTCTCGGCGAAGCCGGATTTCGTACTTGTCGGTGCGATGCGGGGTTTCGTAAAAGAGCCAGCCGCAGTGGCTGTGCCAGAAGCCTCTGCTGGCATTGTAGGGGTCTTCGTCTGTATCCGTGCGGGCATGATGGCGAATGTGGTCGGCACACCAGATGAGGGCCGAGTTTTGGAGCGCCCATCCCCCGGCAACCAGTGCGCAACGTTTGACCCAGTCAGGACATTCGAAGCTTTGATGGGAGATCAGGCGATGGTAGCCGACGGTGATCCCCATGCCGGTCACGACATACATGACAAAGGAAAGGATCCAATCGAAGGTGGTGAATCCGACAAAGTACCCGTACAGCGGAATCCCAATGACGGTGGCGGCGACGACGGCGCAAAACAATAAAAAATTGATATACGAAAAATCAGTGTAATCAGTGGAGACGGCTTGATCGGGTGCAGTCATTCATCCTCCTGAAGCTGGGGATCATACAGTCCACCATCACGACTTCGGTGAACGTTACTTATTTATTTATGTTAGCCAAATGACGCATGCTTTACAACTGTTTCTTCATTCCGCTCGCCGCCGTCTGAGCAGTGGAATCGCATTCCAGATGACGCAGCCGGTGAGCGATCGGCGTATACTGATTGAGTCAAGAGTGGTCATCGTTCAGGAGGCCGCATGACGTCGAGCGCATCGTCACTTGCATCCGCCGTTCTCCGCATCGGAACTCACCTCTCGACATTATCTGCGGGCCGAGCACCGACGATCTTTGAGGGCCGTTGGTGGTCGCAACGCGTGATCAATCTGGCGATGAAAGATCCGGTCTTCAAGGTGCAGTTATTCCGGTTCATCGATGTGCTCCCCGCTCTGGCATCTGATCAGGCGGTCGTGAAGCTGGCAGAGGAGTATTTCGGCGTGCGCCACGGTCATGTGTTCGGATTGCAGTGGGGAATGAAGGCCCTCGCTGCGACGACTTGGGGAGCTGCGATCACCGGAAAATCGATTCGTCATCAAGTCGAGCAGATGGCCCGGACGTTCATTGCCGGAGGCTCGCTGGCCGAGGCCCTCCCCGTTCTCGCGGGATTGTGGAAGGACGGGCGCGCCTGGTCCGTGGACTTGTTAGGTGAGGCGACGATCAGCAACCTCGAAGCCGATCAGTATCGTGATCGCTGTCTGGCGGCGTTGTCAGAATTGCAGTCGGAGGCGGAACGCTGGCCCGCTGCTCCGCGTTTGGAGCGGGATCATCTGGGCGCTCTGCCCAGGATCCAGCTCTCGCTCAAGATCTCTGCGCTCACTGCGCGCCTCGATCCTATCGATCCCGACGGAACCTATCGCGCGGTGGGGGCGCGCTTACGGCCGATCGTGGATCTGGCGGCAGCGACATCGTGCGGATTGATCTTCGATATGGAGCAGGCCGACAGCAAAGACCTGCTCTTGGATATCTTTCGACGGCTGTTTACAGAAGAGAACTACCGCTCCTTTCTCCATGCCGGGGTCGCGATGCAGGCCTACCATCGGGAAACAGAACGCGATATCCACGACTTGATCACCTGGACAGCACGGCGTGGCACGCCGATCACCATCCGTTTGGTGAAGGGAGCCTATTGGGATTCTGATACTGTTCGCCATCATCAGGCCGGATGGCCGGTGCCGTTGTTTGAGCAGAAAGCCGAGACGGATGCGAACTACGAAGCGCTGATTCCTCTGATACTCCAGCACCGTGATCTGATTCATCCGGCCTTCGGCACCCACAATCTTCGGACCTTGGCCGTGATTGAGGCCGTGGCGGAATCGCTGGCTGTTCCGCCTGAGGCATTTGAGTATCAGATGATCTATGGCATGGCCGAACCCTTCCAGCATGCGATGGTAGCCCATGGACGGCGCGTGCGGCTCTACACGCCGGTCGGGCGTCTGCTGCCGGGCATGGCCTATCTCGTCAGGCGTTTGCTGGAGAACACGTCGAACGAATCCTTCCTGCGCAAAGAATATGTCGAGTCGCAATCATTGAACACGCTCTTGGCCCCTCCGGCACTCTCGCCTTCCCCCGTGGCGGCGTCTCCTCCTGGCTCTAAGGATTTTGTGAATGAGCCGCATCGGGATTTTTCGAAGGCCGCCAGTCGGGCGGCAATGCAAGAGGCGATCAAAAAGGTTTGTGCGCGGACGGGAGACAAGTGGGGGTCGCCGCATGGGGAATTGCGATTGACCGGAACGCTGATGGAGTCGCGCAACCCTGCTCATCCGGACGAAGTCGTCGCGCTCGTGCAGAGCGCGGCTCATGCCGACGCGGCGAAGGCGGTAGCGTTGGCTGTGTCTTCTGCGGCGGAATGGCGGCGACGGCCTGCCGCGGATCGTAGTGCCACTATGCGGCGCGCGGCGGCGCTCATGCGCGAGCGGCGGTCTGAGCTGTCGGCGTGGGAAATTATTGAGGTCGGCAAGCCCTGGCGGGAGGCGGATGCGGATGTGGCAGAGGCCATCGACTTCCTCGAATTCTACGCCGGACAAATGGACCGGTTGGACTCCCCGCTTCAGTTGGGCCATTATCCTGGGGAACGGAATCATCGGATCTATGGGCCGCGCGGCGTGACGGCGGTGATTGCGCCGTGGAATTTCCCCCTCGCGATTCCGGCCGGCATGGTGAGCGCGGCGTTGGTTGCCGGCAACACCGTGTTATTCAAACCATCCGAACGGTCGCCCCTGCTGGGTCGATTGCTGACCGACATTCTGCGTGAAGCCGGCGTCCCGTTCGGTGCGTTGACCTGCTTGCCCGGGGGGCCGGACATCGGGCGGGCGCTGGCCGCGCATCCGGAGATATCGACCATTGCCTTCACCGGCTCAAAGGACGTCGGTCTGCAGTTGATCGCCGGCGCAGCGGCCATGCAGCCTGGTCAGTCTATGGTGAAGCGTGTGATCGCCGAGATGGGTGGCAAGAACGCGATCATTGTCGATGACACGGCGGATCTCGATGAAGCGATCGCGGGCGTCGTCGCGTCCTTTACCGGGTATGCCGGGCAGAAATGTTCGGCTTGTTCGAGAGCGATCGTGCTGGAGAGTGTGTATGACCAATTTCTCTCGCGATTGCATGACGCGGTGATGAGCCTTGCCATCGGTGATCCGCTCGACCCTGGGACGCAAGTGGGGCCGGTGATCGACGCCCGAGCAAAGCGACGAATCGAGGAGTTGATCGCGATGGGTCGGCAAGAAGGCCGCTTACTCATTCGTCGATCGACCGAAGGGCCAGGGCATTTCGTCGGACCGACCGTGTTTGCCGATGTGGTGTCGCACCATCGGCTGGCGCAGGAGGAAATATTCGGCCCGGTGCTGGCGGTGATGAAAGCGGCCGGCATGACGGACGCGCTGGAGATGGCCAACTCGACGACGTATGCCCTGACCGGCGGCATCTACTCGCGCAGCCCGGCGAACCTAGCGCTGGTTCGCGAGCAATTCGATGTCGGGAACTTGTACGTGAATCGCCCGATCACGGGGGCGCTGGTCGGCCGTCAACCGTTCGGCGGTCACCGGCTCTCCGGCGTCGGTGCAAAGGCCGGAGGCGACGACTATCTGCAGCAGTTTATGACGTCGCGAGTCATCAGCGAAAATACGCTGCGCCGGGGATTTGAGGCGACGGACTGATTCGTGAAAAATGTCACTGGTTGTCGTCTTTTCTCTTCCTCCCCCTTGTCAGGGGAGGTGAGGAGGGGTAGAGCCTCAGGGCGGCTGTATGACTCACGAATTACCGCACCGGTGATGCAGCCGGCGAACTCGACCTCCCCTAGCCCCTCCTTACGAAGGAGGGGAAGGCAAGAGAGGCTCGCAATATTCCCTTGGGGCCATGACATTTACTCTCAACAGCCTGCTAGCGAGCCGGCGTAAATTCTTCCAACTCTTCGGTAATCTCGGTCACCATGCCGCGATCTTCCTTTGAAGCGGACAATTCCTGTCGCTCCACATATTTGACCAGCCCGACCCCTTTGGCAAACCAGGCTGTCATAACATCGATGCCACGGGCCGGCTTATCGCCGCCGGAGAGATGGATCTGCATGGTCATGCGGGCTTCCACCTTCACGGCATTCGAATAGGTCCCGGCCGGGACGGTGATCGTTTCGTGGCTCACCACACGGGTTGTGCCGACCATATCGACCTTCTCATTCACGCCGTCTCGATCCATATCGCTGCCGAAATCGAGGCCGCTCCGGTTGAATTGCTGAAACGACGACGGAATGGTGATGGGAAAGCGGACGATTTGATAGGGCACGATTTGTTTTTCCAGCGGCGTGCCGGGATCGGATCCGTAATACACCATGCCGACGCTATCGCGGCGATAGTAACTGTCGGATTCACCGTGGTTGCCGGGATTCGTATCATGGAACACCGTGACCGTCACGCCGTTGAGCTTTTTGGTTCCGGTGACTGACGACGTGTTGGCGAAAAACTTATTGTCGATCACCTGCACCGGTCCTTCGGAAATCTGGCCACGGTATTGCCAGCGGGTGCCGATCCGGTCGGGAAAGTAGTCTTCGGACTGGGCGATTTGGGAGGGTTCTTCTGCCGCCAGCGGCGTGGTTGCGAATAATCCAATGGCGAGCAGCGCAGCGGCCACTGCGAGTGGCGCGAAGACGTGGGACAAGGCTTGGGGACTGTGCGACATCAGGATCCTCCTCTGTTGGAATGACCGTACCATAGGCGTTGCGGAGGCAGCAAGGCATGGGCCGATGCCGGTTCCCCGGGCTTGCGTTGTCGAATGGCTGCCGACATAATCCCTTCGCCATGGCTTCACCGAAACGAACCGGATCAGCGAAACGGTCAGCGGCGCGCACACCCGGACGGCGCTCAGTCTTGGTGACCGGAGCCTCCGGCGGGATCGGGCGAGCCATCTGCCGTGCCTTTGCGGCAATGGGCTGGTATGTCGGCGTGCACTATCATCGACGGAAGGCCGAGGCTGCGAAGACTCTGCGCGCGGTCCGCGTGACCGGTGGAACCGGCGGTCTCTATCAGGCCGATGTGCGTGAGGGTGACTCAGTTCGACGAATGATCGATGCGTTTCTCAAGAAGGCACCGAAGCCGACGGCATTTATCTGCAATGCCGGAATCGCGGCAAGTAGTCTGGTCCTGCGGCAGCGGGAAGACGACTGGATGAGTGTCATTCAAACGAATCTGACCGGCACCTTTCACTGTCTGCAGTCGATGGCTCCTCTCCTGCTGTCTCAAGGCGGCGGCTCGATCGTCGTGGTTGGTTCCCATGCGGGATATCATGGATCGATCGGACAAGCCGCCTATGCAGCGTCGAAAGCCGGCCTGATTGGACTGGTGAAGACCGCTGCGCAGGAATGGGGGCCGCAGAACGTGCGGGTGAATCTGGTGCTGCCTGGCTGGCACATGACCGGCCTCTCAGAAGGGGCGATGCCGGAAGATCATGACTGGCCGGACCATGCGCTCCGGCGTCCACCGGCTCTTGAAGAAGTGGGAAGAACGATTGTGCATATGACGCAGCTCAACGATCTGTCGGGCCAGGTTTGGAACTGCGATAGTCGGGATCTCTGAGAAGCGAGCAGCGAGCGTGACACACGGGATATTCATCACGGGGACGGATACCGCAGTCGGTAAGACGCTGGTGACGGCGGCGCTTGCGTGGAGCTTGAAAACACTGGGCCTCGATGTCGGCGTGATGAAGCCGGTCGAAACCGGCGTAGTGAAGGGCCGACCATCCGATGCCGATCGACTCAGGGTTGCGGCGCAGGTGTGTGATTCCCTCGAACTCGTCAGGCCCTATGCCTTTCGACTTCCGATTGCACCGTTAGACGCAGCGAGGGCTGAACGACGATCCATTACGATCCCAATAATCATGCGGGCCTACCGTCAGCTGCAATCTCAGCATGAGGTATTGCTGGTTGAAGGCGCGGGTGGTGTGCATGTACCGATCACTCCAACGATGGATGTGCTGGATCTGATCGAGAAGCTGAAAGCTCCTGTGCTGGTTGTCGGGCGGGCCGGGCTCGGTGGAGTGAATCATGCGATGCTCACGCTCAATGCGTTACGTGAGCGAAAGATTCCGATCCTTGCGTTGGTGTTGAACCGAACAGTTCCGGCGAAGACCGCTGTGGCACGACGACAGGAATGTTCGACTCTAGAACTGTTGCGGGAGTTTGCTTGCGTCCCGGTGATCGGGCCGCTCCCCTACAGGGCTGGCGTGGATGCACGGTTTGAACGGGTTGTCGAAACAATGGCTGCGAACAGCGAGATGAAAAACCTTACGAGGCTGGTGTTGGCATCTGCGCGAGGAAGTCGCTGACGGCCTGCGTGATGTCCGTGGCTTTGAGAATGGCAGAGATGACGGCGACGCCGTTCGCGCCTGCCTTCATCACTTCACCGACGTTCTCTACAGTAATTCCCCCGATGGCAAAGACCGGCAGTGACGTGAGTACGCGAACTGCCCGCAGACCTTCAATCCCTACGATCGGATCGTGATCCTGTTTTGAGCCCGGTTTGAAGATCGGGCCAAAGCCGAGATAGTCCGGTTTTCCCGCACTCGCTTCCCTCACCTGATCGGGATTGTGTGTCGAGATGCCGATCAGCTTGTCCGGGCCCATCACCTTTCGTGCAAGCTCGAGCGGCAGATCTCCCTGCCCCAGATGTACCCCGTCCGCATCCACCGCCAGTGCCAGATCGCAGCGGTCATTCACAATAAACAAGACGCCCAACTCCGCTGCAAGCGTTCTGAGCGGCAGCGCTTCCGCATAAGCCTCTTTCATTGAGGCAGTCTTGTTGCGGTACTGAACGATCTTTACCCCGGCTCGAGCAGATTGAGTCAGAGCTTCACCTAGCGGCCTGTCTGGTGAGACTGATGGATCGAGGAGGAGGTAAATGCCGGCGAAGTCAATATAGCAAAGTTGAGCCATGATGGACCGATTGTACTCTGATGGGGTAACGAGTCTCTACCGGGGACTCGCATATGGAATGCGTAGGAAGCTAGAGGGGGACCCGGACAACCGGATAGTGCGCTAAGTGGTAGCCTTGCTTCACCGAAGCCACTGGGTGCTGGCGAAACAGGGCACGAGGCGATGAAGAGAGCGAAACGCAATCATGGGGCTGCCTTCAGGGATCCGGTGCCGTAATCGCGGGGAAAGGCGACGAGGCGCTGGTCGAATTGGCCGAGGAATTGCGCGCCCATCCCACCCAGATCACGAAGGTGTTTGGGGGGACTAAACAGACGTCGGACCTTCTACCATCAGGTTGAGTCGCACCGAGCGCTTGACAGTCGTATGCAGAATGGAGTGGTTCTTGACTATCTGCTGACAGGTCGTTCCGCCGCCTAGGCAGAACACCGCGAGGCGCACTTAAAAAAGAACAGATGCGGTCCAACCGCCCAAGGCCCCCTCTTAATGTCTGATTCATGGGTAATTCTCAAGTGAATCGTTGATGATTCTCCGCGACACTTTATTCTCATGACCGAGCGAGTTTGGGAGAACCTTGCCGAATCACTTCGCCTGCATTTTGAATCGTCCGTCGAATTCTTGACTTTTCTTGGTGCCGTGCCGACCTAGGGCTAGACTTTACTGGAAGCCTCACCCATTTGCACACAATCCGGCTTAAGAAGCTCACTGCGGAGTAGAACTTCTGACTAGTGAGGGAGAAGTACAGGATGTCTGCACCTTCAATATGGTTCCGACTCTTCTGGTTGGCATTCATATCTGCCAGCTGGTTCTTCGTAGTCTGGCTCGGCACCCACCGTTCCGAATCCCCATCCGTGCTGCATCGATATTCCTTGAGCTACTTCGTTCTCCTGACGGTGCTCTTCTGTCTGAATGTCTGCGTATCCATCTTGCTCAAACAGCGCATTTATCAGCACCGGCGGGCAATTCTTCTCCTGGGTGTCTCGGTCTGTGTCGCTTTGACCACGGCGGAAGTGTTCTGTCGCATGGCCGACCCGCTCGGGATTTCCTATTTTGAAGAAACCCGTCGGTACAATCTGGATCGAGTCGCAGACCCGGACCTGGTTGTTCGGCACCGCCGATCCTGGGAGGCAATGTATCAAGGCGTGGACGTCCGCTTCAACGAACTCGGTCTTCGCGATGATCCCATTCGCTCCAAGAAACGATCTGAATATCGAATTCTTATGCTGGGAGATTCCGTGGTATTCGGATGGGGCGTGGTTCAAAATGAAACATTCTCGGTCAAACTTCAGCAACTCCTTACAACTGAAGTGGGACGCCCCATTCGGGTCATCAATGCCGGGGTAGCTGGATATAACACGGTCCAAGAGTACACGTTTCTTCGAAATGACGGACTCGCTCTTGAGCCGGACCTAGTCCTTCTCCTGTACCACCCGAATGACATCGAGGCCGCTCCGCCTGCCCCAAGCTCAGCGCAAGGCGTATCCGCCCAGGAGAAGTCTCCGCCCCAAGTTCTGCAACTCCTGCTCGAACAAAGTTGGTTATATCGGTTGGCTGTCTACGCAGGCCGGTACGGCCGGTACGGCATCCGCAGCGCCGCCGACTTGGATACATATGAATTTAGATTAGAAGCCGGCTGGAGAGACTCGATGAGCTCATTGCGCCAAATGGCACGACTGTGCGAGGAACGCCACATTCCGCTGGTCGTGTTCTATGTTCGCCTGTTGGCCACTCCGTTCAACGACGCCCTACTGAGGGACGTTGCCGAGGCAGTGGCCCCTCTCCCTGTGACTGATATGCTCTCGTGGTTCGCGGAAGAAGACAAGCGAGTGTATATGAATTCAAAAATGGATCCGCATCTCAATCCGAAGGGCCATCAAGTCATTGCTGAACACATGGGTAAGTATTTGACTCGCGAGACCGGTCCTCAACCGACTCTTCAGTTCTTCCCATCTTCAGTTCCGCTCTCTCGCAGAAGGGAATGATGCCCATCGAAATGCCGTTTTTTCATTTCTCAACCTGAAGTACGAATAGAGTCCCTGCCGCTCGCGAAACAGATGAAATAGATGAGGCCAGTATTGGACTTTGTGCCTCTCCAATATATTGCCAATGGGAAAGTAAATCGGTGGAATTGTATTATTTCAGGGGGCGCGCGGATTGTTAGGAATAGCGGTCAGAGAAGTGTGACATGCCGTACCATCTCTGGGCGGACAAAACATCATAGAGCGGCATGAGAGACCGCAGTATGTGCAAGACGGGTGTCTGTTGCGGCGCATAGACAGTGCCTTGATGAGGATGGCCTGCTCCATGCAGCCGTAGGAAGTCCGTATCCTGCGTGACGATCACTCGTCCGTCTTGGTCGGCCCGCTCCAGGTGTTTCACATCCTCAGCCGCCTGCAAGCCGAGTTCTTGAACCGTGATGACCTCTACGCCACGCCGGCGCTACCCCTCGGCCACCGCTTTCGGGACATGCTCGTCCAGATAGAACTTGATCCGGTCAGCCACCGATCTTTCCACTCAGCTTTGACGTAGTCCGGCTCTGCAACTCGGCGATATAGGTTTCGTCGGCCAGAATCGCTTCGTCTAATTCCTGGCGATGATCGTAGTGATAGGCCAGCGCTGCGTAGATATCGGCCAAGGAGACTTCGTGATTGGAGGCGATTTCATCGGCGGTCAGACCCATACACTCATGCCAGATCACGATGTTCTGAACTGTGATGCGGTGTCCGGCTATCCTGGGCTTGCCACCGGCAATGTCAGGAGAGATGTCGATGTGCTGTGTCGTGACAATGTTCATGGTGGATGCGTCAGGGCATGACGGGCTTCGTGTGAGTCACATTTTACGTCTGCTGGCTGTTGGTTGCCACCGACCCTGCTCCATGAAATCGGCGGTGAATTTCTTCAGGCTACCAAAGAATGGCATCCATGAAGACTGATTCAGCTCATGGTCGAGGAGGTCTGCTCTTCGTCTCCGAGAGGTTGTGAGCCTCTGGCTATTGGGCTGTTTCAGAAGGCCGGTTCTCTTGGACGGCATGCCGATTCCCTTTGTCGTGCTGTTTGGCGGATACGATACTACTTCGCAGGGGACCGTTGGTCAATGAAGAGCAACACACGCCAGGGTGGTGTTAGCTCGCCAGGAACCGCTCAAGGAACGTCGTGGAGACGTGGCCTTTTTGGAAGTCGGGGTCGTCGAGGATGCGGCGGTGGAGCGGGATGGTGGTCTTGATGCCTTCGATGACGAATTCGTCGAGGGCGCGGCGCATGCGGGCCATACATTCCTGGCGGTCGCGGCCGTGGGTAATCAGTTTCGCAATCATCGAGTCGTAGTGTGGTGAGACGACCGCGCCTGATTCCATGACGGAATCGACACGCACGCCGAATCCGCCGGGCGGGCTGTATTTGGTGATGGTGCCGGGCGATGGGGTGAACTTCTCCGGGTCTTCGGCGTTGATCCGGCATTCCATGCTGTGGCCGTTCATGACGACGTCTTGCTGCCGGAGGGTCAAGGGAAGACCCGCGGCCAGGCGGATCTGTTCCTTGATCAAATCGACACCGGTCACCATTTCGGTGATCGGATGTTCGACCTGGATGCGGGTATTCACTTCCATGAAAAAGAAATTGCGGTCCTTGTCGAGGAGAAATTCCACGGTGCCGACGTTCCGGTAATGCGCGGCTTTCACGGCTTCGACCGCGACGCGCCCGATTTCTTTTCGCAGCTTGTCATCGATTGCCGGTGACGGAGTTTCTTCCAACAGCTTCTGGTGCCGCCGCTGGATCGAGCAATCCCGTTCGCCCAAGTGGATGACGTGGCCACGGTGGTCGGCCATGACCTGCACTTCGATATGGCGCGGTTCGAGGAAGTATCGTTCGAGATAGACGCTTTCGTTGCCGAACGTCGATTTGGCTTCGGCTTGTGCCGCTTGGAAGGCGCGGGCCAGGTCTTCGGCTTTGTTCACGACGCGCATGCCCCGTCCGCCGCCGCCGGCGGTGGCCTTGATGATGACGGGAAAGCCGATCTTCTGCGCGGCCTGCAGAGCCTCTTCCTCGCTCCGGAGTTCACCGGGGCTGCCGGGCGTGACGGGAAGGCCGCGCTTCATCACAATTTCGCGCGCCTTGGCTTTGTCGCCCAGCATGGCGATGTTCTCGGAGGACGGGCCGATAAATTTGATGCCGATGGATTCGCAGACTTCGGCGAAGTGAGCGTTCTCCGACAGGAAGCCGTAGCCGGGATGAATGGCGTCGGCGCCGGAGATTTCCGCCGCGCTCAGGACGTTGGGAATATTGCGATAGCTCAGGGCCGCTTCGGCCGGGCCCACACAGACCTTTTCATCGGCGGCGCGGACGTGCAGACTGGCGGCGTCGGCTTCCGAGTGGATGGCGACGGTCTTGATGCCGAGCTCTTTACAGGCGCGGATGACCCGCAGGGCGATCTCTCCGCGATTGGCAATCAGAACTTTCTTGAACACGCAGTCACTCCGAGGTGTATCGATTGCGGCGGACTATTGGGTCGCTTTGGGATCGATCAGGAACAGCGCCTGTCCGTATTCGACGGACTTCGTGCTCTCCGCCAGGATCTTCACGATACGCCCGTCGGTTTCGGATTCGATTTCGTTCATGAGCTTCATCGCTTCGACGATGCAGAGGACCTGGCCCTTCTTCACGTAGTCCCCGTCTTCCACATAGGGATCGGCGTCGGGAGACGGCGAGCGGTAGAAGGTGCCGACGATCGGCGAGGTAATGGTGAACATGCCGGCCGTTTCTTCAGCCGAGGGGCCGGAGGACGCCGCCGGTTGGCTGCCGGACTGTGGCGATGCCGGCGTCGCGTCTTGCACCGACGTGGTGACGGTCTTCATGCCGACTTCATGCCGGACGCGAATACGGACGCCCTGCCGTTCGAGTTCCAGTTCGGTCAGGTTATTTCGGCGGAGCAGATCGATCAGGTCCTGGATCTGCTTGGTCTGCGTGCCGGTCAAGATGGTGTCGGCCTGCCCTTGTGCTCCGGGAAAAGCCTGAGGGAGCACGATCGGTCGGGGTTGTTTGGTCTTCGGACGCGCCGGTTTCCGCTTACTCACCTGACGCGCTCCACGTAGGATCTGGTGCGGGTGTCGATCTTAATCACGGTGCCTACCTCCAGATAGAGGGGAACTTTGATGATCGCGCCGGTTTCGACGGTGGCGGGTTTGGTGCCGCCTGAGGCGGTGTCCCCGCGCACGCCCGGATCGGCGTCCACGACTTTGAGCTCGATAAAATTGGGGAGTTCGACGTCGATCGGTCGATGCTCGTAGACGAGAATCTTCACGATCATGTTTTCCTTGATCAGATCCGCATTCTCCCCCAACGTCTTCTTGGCAAACGTCAGCTGTTCGTAGCTTTCGTTATCCATGAAGGTGTAATCGTCGTCGGTGGCGTAGAGGAATTGCATTTCCCGTTCATCGAGTTTCGGTTCTTCAAAGCGCTCGCCGGATCGGAACGTGCGGTCGAGTAAGTTGCCGGTGAGATAGCTCTTCAGCTTGGTCCTGACGAAGGCGCCGCCTTTGCCTGGTTTCACATGCTGAAACTCGACGATGTAAAAGGGGTCGCCTTCGACCATCAAGCGAACGCCATTGCGAAAATCAACTGTCGAAATCACTGCAGACTCCCTTCATCCTCACACGGTGATTCAATGCCTGGTGCTCATGCTTTTCGTCGGCGGGTTCGGCGGACGGGTTTTGATGCGGCCCCGCCTGTCTTGGTGCCTTGCTCCAGGAGATGTTCAAGGAGTCCTTGGAGGGCGAGGAGATAGCCGGCTGGTCCGAAGCCGGAGAGTTGCGCCATCGCCACTCCTGCGATGTAGGAATGATGACGGAATGCTTCCCGCTGGTAAATATTCGAGAGATGCACTTCCACGGTCGGCAGGGCGACGGCGGCCAGGGCATCCCGAATGGCCACGCTGGTATGCGTATAGGCTGCCGGGTTGATAATGATGCCGTGATAACCCGACCGCGCTTCCTGGATCCAGGTGACCAGCTCCCCTTCCATGTTTGATTGGCGGGTATCGACTTCAATGTTCAAGCCCTCGGCTGTCTGGGCAATGGCGGTATCAATTTCGTCGAGCGTGGTGGTGCCGTAAATCGATTGCTCCCGAGTCCCGAGCAGGTTGAGATTGGGCCCATGTAGCACAAGGATTCGAACCATCTCAGGTACGCACTGCCTCCGAAGTCACGAAAAATATTGAGTACACGACAAGGTGCTTAGCGGCGGCATTCTAGCAGCCCCGTCGGAGTGGGTCAAACCTTTGGTCAGGATTGAGTTGAGACTGTGGTGGCCTCGGGAGAGGGGCGATCGCGGCGGCGAGCGTGGATGGACTGCAGCATATGCTCCAGTCGATTGGTGGCTGTCTGGTTTCGTGATGGAGCAGACACGGGAGTCTGTTCGGCGGCGAGTGCAGTCGTCATGGCAGCCTCAACGGGTGCCGGCTCTTGTGCCCGGGGCTGTTCCGTTTCTAGGACTGAGGCCATACTGGCGGTGGCATCAGCTAGGAGATCCGGCATGGCGGGTTCTACCACCTCTGCAGCGGTGTCTGTATTTTCGGCTAGGGCTGATAGCTCCGCAGCGGCCGGCAGGTGTGGATCAGGTGCGACAGCAGCCGCTTCGGACGATGCGACGGTTGCTCTTGTCGATGGTGCCTTAGGTGTTTCGGATGGGTTCGGGATGGCGGCGCCGAGGGAGGCGCGCAGCGAGAGCGATTCTTGATCTAATGGATTGAGAGCGAGGATCACGTCGCATGAGCGGAGCGCCTGGGCGGTGGAGCCTTCGGCGGTGTAGATTTTCGCCAAGGTTCGATGCGCCCGGAGGTTTTCCGGACTGATCTTGATGGCTTCTTCCAGAATGGCTTTGGCTTTGGTCGGTTGGCTCAGCTGGTCATAGGCGCGGCCAAGCGCGACCATCGCCGTGATAAATCCTGGGTAGTACTTCAGCCCGTCTTCGAGGACGCCTGCCGCTTCGGACCACATGCCGGCTTTCCCATACTCTTCAGCCAATGGAATAAAGGCCTTGGAGGCAGGGTCTTTCGCCAGGGTGGTCGCATGACGATCGATTTCAGCGGCGTTGGCCCGGGATCCTGATGCCATTGAGGCTCCTATCGCACGGAAGCCGGTGTCTGTTTGCGAGGTTCGTTCTTGGCAAATTCTACAATGGTTGAGAGGATATCGTGAGCCAATTGTGATTTTGGACGGAGGTCGAAGGCGTGCTGAATTCCGGTGCGGGAGAGGATGATGGCCGCATTGTGTTCGCTGCCGAATCCCGCTCCTGCTTGGGTGACATCGTTGGCGACGATCAGGTCGAGGCCCTTCGCCGTGAGTTTGTCGGTCGCATGTTGGACGAGGTGTTGCGTTTCGGCGGCGAAGCCAACCAGGATTTGGGAGGTGCGTTTGGCCGAGAGCATGGCCAGAATATCGGGAGCCCGTTCCAACTCCAGCGGAGGCACGGCGGCGGTTCCCTTTTTCAGCTTCTGGGCTGCTGGAGTCTTAGGACGAAAGTCCGCCACGGCCGCGGCCATAATGACGATGGAGGACCAGCTGAACTGAGCCGACATGGCTTCCGCCATTTCTTTGGCGGTGATGATTGGCACGACACGGATGCCGGCCGGGGGTGTGAGGGCGGTGGGGCCGGTGACGAGGATGACCTCGGCACCTCGGTTTCTGGCCCCTTCCGCGATGGCATAGCCCATCTTTCCCGACGAGCGGTTGGAAATGTAGCGAACCGGATCGATGGCTTCCTGGGTGGGGCCGGCTGAGACGAGGATCCTCTGCCCTTTCAAATCGGCGAGCGGGATGAGGACCTGTTCAATGGCTTCGAGGATTCGAGTCTCGGCGGCAAGTCGCCCTTGGGCCACTTGCCCTGAAGCGAGCGGACCTTCTTCGGGGTCCAGGACTGTTGTGCCTCGAGAGCGGAGCGTCTTGACATGGTCTTGGACGGTGGGATGTGTCCACATGTCGCCGTCCATGGCCGGTGCCACAATCAAGGGACAGCGGCTCGTGAGTAGCATGGTCGACAGGACATCATCCGCCAGTCCGACAGCGGCCTTTGCCAGAAAGTTGGCCGTCGCCGGGGCGACTACGATGGCATCGGCCTCTTCCGGGATGGAGAGATGCTTCATCTCTTGATGAGCTTCGAAGAGGTCGGTCGTCACGGCCTGGCCGGACAACACTTCAAAGGTCATCGGCGTGACGAACTTCGTCGCGGCCTTGGTCATCACGACGGAGACGCTGGCCCCTTGCCGTGTGAGGGCACGCAGAAGGCTCACGGCCTTATAGGCCGCGATACTTCCTGTGACGCCGAGCGCCACCCGTTTACCGGTCAACGTCCCTGGCGTCGTCTCTGAATCCAACGTTACTCCTCCGCTGGGGCGGGCTTAGCGGCGTCATCGACATAGACGCTGAGTTCTTTCTTAATTTCCTTGGCGTCCTCACCGGTCATCATGGCCAACCGCTCGGTCTCGCCTTCTTTTCCGCGCTTGGCTTCTTTCATGGCCTCACGGGCTTCCTCGCCGACGAGATACTTGACCTCTCCGCGCAGCACTTCGTCGAGCGCGCAGGTGGTTTCCTTGGTGAAGCGGACGAGGCCGGAGCGTTTGGCTCCCTGGATCAGGTGCTTGGCTCGTTGAGCCGCGACGATGACGAGCCGATGGCGTGAATCGAATTGGCCGAGTTTGTACTGGGGCAAGAGGTTGAGCATGTCAATCATGGTGCGCGGTACTCCCTTTAGCAATGGAAGATTGGTCACGATCTCCCGGTTTGGATTCTTTCTCGAGAATGAAGTTCTGTTCGAGCCAATGCATATCCAGTCGCTTCGTCTTGAGGCGTTCCGCCAGGAACACGCTCTGGAGTTCTTTAAGAGACTGTTCCAGGTTGTCGTTACGCACGATGTAGTAGTACTCGCGGTAACTCCACACCTCCTCCTTCACCTTCTGTAATCGGCGCTGAATTTCCTCCGGGGTGTCGGAGGCCCTGCTCTGGAGCCTGGTGCGCAATGTTTCCATTGAGGGCGGCAGGATGAAGATATACACCGCGTCCTGCACCTTCTTCTTGATCTGCAAGGCGCCCTGAACGTCGATTTCCAGCAGAACGTCGATCCCCTGCTCCATCTTGTCCATCAGAGCCTTGCGCGGAGTGCCGTACCAGTTGCCGTACACATGGGCATATTCCATGAACTCGTTTTTGGCCACCATGTCCTGAAAGATTTTCTCTTCGATGAAGAAGTATTCCCGTCCGTGTTCTTCACCGGGGCGCGGCTGCCTGGTGGTATAGGAGACCGAATGCCAAATTCCCGGTACCGAGGCGGTAATTTGTTTGCAGAGTGTCGTCTTGCCCGTTCCGGACGGCGCCGAAATAATGAACAAAATTCCCCGTCGTTCGGGGACATAGGGACGCGGATCTGATGCGGTTGGCGCAGGACTGGTGCTCATGATGCTGGTCATTCCACGTTCTGAATCTGTTCTCTGATTCGCTCTAACTCTGCCTTCATTTGTACGACCGATGCCGTGATCGTCGCATCGTTGGCCTTGGAGCCGATGGTATTGACCTCTCGCCCCATCTCTTGCAGGAGAAAGTCCAACGTTTTGCCCACGGACTCTGAACTCTGAAGCGTATGGTCGAACTGTATCATATGTGCATCGAGTCTGACCAATTCTTCTGTGATGTCGCTGCGATCCGCAAAGAGGGCCAGCTCTTGATGCAATTTCGGGACATCCGGGATCTCAGACGACAGCAGCTTTTCAAGTCTGATTTTCATGCGGTCAAAAGCCTCTTGGGCCACTGACGGGGCTTTAACCGCCACTTGTGCCTTCAGTCCGCGCAAGGTCTCAAGGCGCGCGCGAATATCCGTCGCGAGGAGGGCCCCCTCCTTCTTTCTCATCTTCACCAGGTCTTGAATCGCCTGGCCTGCCAGTTTTTCTATGAGCGCGGCAAGCTTGGGGTCGTCGGACGGCTGGTCGGAAATCGTAATGACATCACGGAATCCTGCCAGGAGCCCGACATCGATCGTTCCTTTGAGCTTGAGCGTTTTCTGGAGATTCCGGAGGGCCTGATGGTACTGCTTCGCCAGATCAGCGTCAAGTTGCAGCGAGCGTGCCCCTCCCCGCCCGCCCTGCACGAGGACCGTGAGGTCGACGCGTCCGCGGCGGCAATGTTCCTGAATGGCTTTTTTGATGTGTTCTTCACGCGCGCTCATGGTCTTCGGCAGTCGCAGGCCGGTTTCCAAAAACCGGTGATTGACGGAGCGAATTTCTGCCGTCACCTGTCCGTCCTGCCAGGCCCCTTGTCGTCGTCCGAAACCGGTCATGCTGGTGATCATTGCGGGAGCTTTCCTTTCCATTGGCACTCTGTATAGAGCGGGCATGCATTGCAGAGGGGTTTGCGCGCCAGGCAGATATAGCGTCCGTGCAGGAGCAGTCGCTGGGAAATGGCGGTCCATTGAGCGGTGGGAAATTGCTGCTGCAAATCCTGTTCGATTCGCTCGGGATTGTCCGAGGTGGTCAGGCCTAGTCGATTGGCGACTCGTTTGACATGCGTGTCGACGACGATCGACGGTTGCCCGAAGGCGGTCCCCAGGATCACGTTCGCGGTCTTGCGGCCGACCCCTGGGATGGTCGTCAATTCTTCCATGCGTTGCGGAACGGATCCGCCGAATCGTTCCGTCACGGCTTTGCCGCATCCGATTAAGTGCTTGGCTTTATTTTTGTAGAACCCGGTCGATTTGATCAGGGCCTCAAGTTCGAGCGGAGGGGCCGTGGCGTAGTCTTGCGGTTGACGAAAACGCTTGAACAGCGCCGGGGTGACTTGGTTGACCCGCCGGTCGGTGCACTGGGCGGACAGGATGGTGGCGACGAGCAATTCCCACGGAGACTGGTGGGTCAGCTCCATCTCGGCTTTCGGCTGATGCTTCAACAGCAGGCGCGCAAGCGTAGCTGGCTTGGTTGTCACGGATGAGTGGCGGCGCGAATGAGCGTTCATTGAAAGTGGCGCAATTCTGCCGCGGTTAATGGTGAGATGCAAGTGCAGGATCCGGGGCCGGCGGTGGAGGAAGGTCGGGTTCCTCGGTGCTGGTCATGGTGTGAACGCGTGTTGCGAGGTGATCAATCAGCGGCCGCAATGTCGATGCGTCCAGGGCGCAGATGCCGATGGCGTCATAGCGTCGGCATAGGGCTTCGGCTTGAGCGGCGGGCAGTCGATCGCACTTATTGAAGATCAGGACTTGCGGGATCTTATCGAGCTCCAATTCTTCGAGAATATCCAGGACGGCTTTCATCTGAACGTCGATGTCGGGCGCGCTCGCATCGACGACATGGAGCAGTAAATCGGCTTCGCGCAATTCCTCCAGCGTCGTCCGGAACGCCCCGATCAGTTCTTTGGGGAGATCGCGGATAAATCCGACGGTATCGGTGACGATGACTTCCCGATCCTGCGGGAAGCGCAGGCGGCGGCTGGTGGTGTCCAATGTCTCAAAGAGGCGATTTTCCGCCGAGACATGACTTTCCGTGAGGAGGTTCAGCAAGGTCGACTTGCCGGCGTTGGTGTAGCCGACGAAGGAGAGGACCGGCAGTTGCTGCCGTTCCCGGCGTGCGCGGCGTTGATTCTGGTGTTTGAAGAATTGTTCGATTTCGCGCTCCAAGTGGGTAATCCGATCGCGAATCTTCCGGCGATCGGTTTCCAATTTCGTTTCTCCCGGGCCTCTGGTTCCGATGCCTCCGCCGAGGCGTGACAGCTGTGTGCCTTGTCCGGAGAGGCGCGGGAGCAGATAGCGTAATTGCGCCAGTTCCACCTGGACCTTGCCTTCACGGCTATGGGCCCGGCGCGCAAAAATGTCGAGAATCAACTGCGTCCGGTCGATGATTTTGATGTCTGTCATCTCGGCAATCGCCCGCGCCTGGGCCGGCGTAAGCGTTTGATCAAAGATGACCATATCCGCGCCCTTATGCAGGGTTTGTATCAGCACTTCTTTCAGTTTTCCGCTTCCCAGCAGGTATCGCTGGTGGCCGTCTCCAATGCGTTGCGCAATCGAATCAAACACGGTGACGCCGACAGAGGCCGCAAGGTCGGCGAGCTCGGCGAGCCGTTCTTCCTGCTCGGCGCGACCATGCGACGATGCGCTGACCAGGATGGCGGACTCGCTCCCGCTGGTCACGGCGTGATGCTTGAGAGCTTCCTGCAGGTCTACTTCGAGGTCTTTGATGAATCGGTCGAAGACGAGGGGGCATTCCTGTAGCGGCGTCGGTTTGAGGACTTCGCAGAGTCGCCCGGTTTCATTCGGCGGCAGGAGATGCGCGAGATAGAGCGTCCCAGGCGTGCCGTTTGGTGATACTGAGAGAATGCCGATCAGGTCGAGGCGCAGGTAGCCGAGGTCGGTCAGATCTTCCTGGCTTAAGGGCCGGTCTTGGAGTTGCGTTCGAATCAGGCGGAGCCCTCGCAGTGAGCGGGGGCCTGCGCGAAATTTAGACAGTGTGGTGGGCGACAACACCATGTCGGTTCCCACGATGATTTCCTGCACGACACCGCGTCTGGTGAGAAGCAGCGAGATTGGACGCCGGTACTCAGCCGAGAGCGTCGAGAGCTCTGTCGCCAGCTCAAGGGACAGGACCTCATCGACCGCATTCCGTCGTCGATAGAGATGCTCGATCGCGGCGAGTTGGCTGGCACGAAGTCCGAGAGTTTTGCCTTGTATCTCAGGAATAGGCGGCCTCTTGGTCAGCGCGGGTGGACGGTTGCACGGCCGGCGTAAGTGCCCGGTCGCAGTGATGGCAGAATCTCGAGGTCAGCGACGGGCCGGTGCCCGCGTAGGAGCAATTGTCTCCCGGCAGATGCAATCATGGCGGCGTTGTCGGTGCAGTAGGCCATCGGCGGCAACGCGAGCCTGACTCCCTCTTCCTGGGCTCTCGCGGTAAGCAGTGTACGAAGCCGTGAGTTGGCGGAAACCCCCCCGACCACGGCCAGCGCATCCACGCCGGACGACCGTACCGCCACAAACGCCCGATCGACAAGAACGCGCACAATCGCCTCTTGGTAGCCCGCTGCCAGATCGGCGGCCTGGGCGGTACGTGCCGCTGCGTCCATTCCTCGAAGCCGATAGAGCAACGATGTCTTCAGCCCGCTGAAGCTGAACTCCAAGCTGCTCTTTTGTAAGCGAGACAAGGGGAAGCGAATGGCTTTGGGGTTCCCTTGGCGCGCCAGGCGATCGATCGCGGGGCCACCAGGATAATCAAGGCCGAGCATCTGCGCGCCCTTATCAAACGCTTCACCGGCGGCATCGTCCCTGGTGCAGCCCAATAGTATGGTTCGACCATCGGCTTCCCTCCTGAATAAATGGGTATGCCCACCGGATACGACAAGAACAATGCAGGGGAACGGGAATGCGGGATCCGCCAGCCAGGCAGAGGCGATATGTCCTTCTAGATGATTGACGCCAACAAGCGGGAGCGAGAGCCCATAGGCCAATCCTTTGGCGTAATTGAGTCCGACCAGAAGCGCACCGGCGAGGCCGGGTCCTTGTGTGACGGCGATGGCCCCAAGGTCATGCCTGGAAAGACGTGCTTCAACCAGCGCGGACTGGACAACCCGGTCAATGGTACTCAGATGGGCGCGTGCGGCCAGCTCAGGCACCACGCCGCCGAACTGGCGATGAACTGAGTCTTGTGAGGACACGATGTTCGAGAGGACCGTTCCATCGTGATTCAGGATTGCAGCCGATGTTTCATCGCAGGAGGATTCAATCCCCAGTATCGGGCATGGGGTCCAGGAAGTGGTGTGTTCAGTTGCAGCGGATGGACTCGTCGTCATGACTCTGTAGAGTTATCACACTCTGTCGCTGAAAAGCATGCACCCCCTGCGGTCAATGACCGCAGGGGGTGCAGATGAATCAATCTCACTCTGTCGTACGAGCGTATCCCGATGGACGGGTTAGACGCTGGCCATCGTCTCCTGCTCGATGAAGGTTGGGGCTCCGTCGCGAAGCACGACCTTGATCTTGCGGCTGTCCTTGAACCGTCCTCTGATGAGGTCATCGGAGAGCGGATCGCCGATGGCGCGTTGAATGGTCCGGCGCATCGGGCGGGCCCCATACAACGGCTCATATCCTTCTTTGATCAGCCATTGTTTGACTTCGTCATCCAGCTCGATCTCGACACCCTTTTCCACAAGCCGTGCGTTCAGCTCACGAACCAGGATATCAAGGATGGTGTAGAGCTGTTCCTTCTCCAGTTGATGGAAGATTACGACTTCGTCGATCCGGTTCAGGAACTCAGGGCTGAAGGAGCGGCGCAATTCGCCCATCACTTCTTCCTTCTTTCTCCTCGCCTGCTCCCCTTCCGTACTCTGGAAGCCGAGCGACACACCTTTTTGGATCATCTTGGTGCCGATATTCGACGTCATGATGATCACGGTGTTCTTGAAATCTATCTTACGACCCAGGCTGTCGGTCAGCACACCGTCGTCTAAGACTTGAAGCAGCACATTGAAGACGTCCGGATGGGCCTTCTCGATTTCATCGAAGAGCACGACAGAATACGGACGGCGACGGACCTTCTCGGTCAGCTGTCCGCCCTCTTCGTAGCCGACATAGCCCGGAGGCGCTCCAAAGAGTCGCGAGCTGGTGAACTTCTCTTGGTATTCGGACATGTCGACGCGAATCAAGGCATCTTCGCTGTTGAATAAGAATTCTGCGACGGTCCTGGCCAACTCGGTTTTGCCGACGCCGGTGGGACCCATGAAAATAAACGAGCCGATCGGCTTCTTCGCATCTTTCAAACCCGCCCGTGAGCGGCGGATGGCGCGCGATACGGCCGAAATCGCTTCGTTCTGGCCGATGACGCGTTTGTGGAGGAAATCCTCCATGTGCAGCAACTTGTTCGACTCTTCTTCTTCCAGTTTAAAGAGCGGGATGCCCGTCATCTTCGAGACGACGTAGGCCACATCTTCTTTTCCGATGGTCGGCTTGTTCTTTTCCTGGCTCTTTTTCCATTCGCGCTTCGATTCATCCAGCAGTTTGCGCAACCGCTCTTCTTCTTCACGGTGGCGCACGGCTTCTTCGAAGTTCTGCATGGAGATCGCGAGTTCTTTATCCCGCGAGACTTTCTTGAGTTCCTGCTCCATCGCCTTCAGCTCAGACGGCAAGGCATAGGTCTGGAGTTTGGCGCGCGAGCCGGTTTCGTCGATCAAATCGATCGCTTTGTCCGGGAGGAATCGATCGGTGATGTACCGGTCGGACAGTTTCACCGCCTCGATGATGGCATCCTCAGAGATCTCGACGCCATGGTGCTCTTCGTATCGGTCTCTGAGACCCTGGATGATCAGCACGGCCTCATCCATGCTCGGGGGCTGCACATGAATCGGCTGGAACCGTCGCTTGAGGGCGCCGTCTTTTTCGATGTGCTTGCGGTATTCGTCCAGCGTGGTGGCGCCGATGCATTGGATCTCGCCACGGGACAGCGCGGGCTTCAGCATGTTAGAGGCATCGATCGATCCCTCGGCCGCTCCGGCTCCGACGAGCGTGTGCAATTCATCGATGAAGATGATGATATTGCCGGCCTGCACAATTTCCTTCATCACGACCTTGAGCCGCTCTTCAAACTGGCCGCGGTATTTTGTTCCGGCAACCAGCGAACCAAGGTCGAGTGCGATGACCCGGCGCGACAAGAGATTATCCGGAACTTCTGACTGTATGATTCGTTGGGCCAAGCCTTCGACGATGGCGGTCTTGCCGACACCCGACTCTCCGATGAGGACCGGATTATTTTTGGTCCGACGGCTGAGAATCTGAAGGACGCGTTCGATTTCATCGGCGCGACCGATGACCGGATCTAACAGACCTTCTTGGGCCATCTGGGTCAGATCCCGTCCGAATTCATCGAGCGCCGGCGTGTTGCTCTTCCGGTCTCGCTCCCGCGGAGCGGACTTTCTCAGGAAGGTGACGGTCAACTGTCTGGCCGTCAGGAGATTGGCTCCGAGGCTACGGAGAATCTTTCCGCCGATCCCTTCTTCCTCCCGCAATAGGCCGAGCAGGAGATGCTCACTGCCGATATGGTTATGGCCCAACAGTCTGGCCTCTTCCACACCGTATTCAATGACTTTCTTGACGCGCGGGCTAAAGGGAATTTCCCCAAACGTCATCGTGGTCCCACCGCCGGGCAAGTTCCGCTCAATTTCGAGCCGGATCTGTTCGGTCGAGAGGCCCATTTTTTTCAGGATCATCAGGGCGATACCGTCGGATTCACGGAGAATCGCGAGAACCAAGTGCTCCGTCCCGAGATAATCGTTCTGGTGCCGCTCGGCCTCTTCCCGTGCCAGGATGATGATCTTCCGACCCTTGTCCGTGAATCGTTCGAACATCCTGCCTCCTTCTGGTCTGGTATAGACTCGTAGTGGTTCCGGTCGCGCGAACCTATGGAAAATCTTGGCCTAATTCTAACTACCGGCTTTTCGAGTGTCAAGGTTGCACGCAAATCCTACAATGATGAAAGTCAATCATACATAAATGGTTATGTGTCAGGTGCTCGACTTTGGCTCATCATGTGCGTGGGATCGTTTCGTTGACAGTCTGAGAACCGTCCCGATACAATCCCGCACCTTTCGCCACTCCACAATTGAAGGCACGCCGGTATCGATATGCAACGTAAGAGCATTGGCATTCTCACGAAGCCGAAATTTCCAGAGGTCAAGGAAACGCTGCAGAGCGTTGTCTCCTGGTTGCGGGCGAAGAATATCGTTGCGCTATTAGATACGACGTCCGCTGCATTGCTTGGCGAGACCGGGGGAATTCAGAAAACGCAGCTGGCCAATCAGGCCGATGTGTTGTTGGTATTAGGTGGTGACGGGACGATGTTGAATGCGGCGCGGCTCGCCGGCGAACGGGGCATTCCCATTCTCGGGGTCAACATGGGCGGGCTGGGGTTTCTTACCGAAGTCCGTCTGGAGAATCTCTATCCCTCGCTTGAGCGAGTCTTTGCCAACGACTTTGTGTTGGATGAGCGTCTGATGCTCAAGACCCATGTGCACCGGCATGGGGAAACGGTGACGCAAGGGGCTGTCCTCAATGATGTCGTGATCAGCAAGGGCACCTTGGCGAGAATGATTGAGCTGAAAATTGCCATTCAGGGCGAGTTCGTGACGAATTTGCGCGGCGACGGATTGATCGTCAGCACCCCGACAGGATCGACCGCCTACTCTCTTTCGGCCGGCGGTCCGATCCTAGCTCCGGCAGTGCAGTCGTTGGTGTTGACCCCGATCTGTCCCCACACGCTCACCCATCGTCCGTTGATTGTCCCGGCTGGAGCGGAAATCGAAGTGACGCTGACCAGTAAGGATGACGGAGCGATGGCCACCATGGATGGCCAGGTGGGTGTGGCTATTTCGCAAGGCGATACGATTGAGATCAAAGTCTCGGAACATCGCACGAGGCTGATCCGGTTTCCAGAGACGCGATATTATGAAGTGTTGCGGGAGAAGCTGAAATGGGGAGACGGCTGAACCGTCCCCCCTGGTTCGGCTAGTGCGAGTGCCGCTCGATCAAGTTGAGCATTTCTTGGTTGGTGGCGTATTTGAATTCCCCGATACAGTCCGTCGCGCCGCTATGGGCTTTCTCCGCGGCATCGAGCGCTTTAAGTCCTGCAAGGTTCACCGGTCGGCTTTTTCGTTCCTTCAACAAACCAGTGAGTTTGTCTGTGACGGCTTTTGCTGAGACCGGCTGGCCTTGATTCTTTGTGTCCAGATAGCGAGTCACCACTTCCGCGCACCACTCCCCGTCTCGCTTGGCGACACCAACGAGCCCTTCGCTGGCCTTACGCGCCCATCCTGTGAGGAAGACCCCATCCACGGCTTTCCCGGTCGCCTCGTCATAGGCCTGGAAAAGCGCATCGTCTGGATCGTTGTTGGTCTTGTTGGGATTGGTGACAAACAGTCCGTTCTTATAGGGGAGCCCTACGGTCTCGTCCACCTTGTCGCCGACCGCAAAGACGACGGCGTCGCAGGGGAACTCGTAATACTGCTTGAGTCCGACGGCGGCCGTGTCGGTGCCTTTAGGCTCCAGCTTATTGTCTTCCATCTCCAAGCCGCGCACCCGATTGTTGCCATCGACCAAAATGCGTTTCGGCGATGCCAAGAACTTGAACCCCATTTTCGTGGGGCTGACGGCCGGTTCGCACTTAGTGAATTCGTCCGTCAGACCTTTCAGGACTTCGTCGGCATTCTGGCCGACGGCGGCGAGACGGTCCTTGATGCGCGCCACTTCTGCGGTGATCCCCTCGACATCCATATTCGCGCAGACTGACCGGATTTCTTTCGGGTTGTATTTTCGTTCCAGGGGGCCGCGTCGCACGATGGCCGTGACGCGTTCCACCTTCTTATAGCGAATCAGCCAATGGGCGATATCGACCATGACGTCGCCGGCTCCGATCACAGCCACATGCTTTCCGACTTCAAACGGCCGATCGCCGAATCCCGGCAAGCGGTTGAAGTGGTAGACCACATCCTTGGCATGGAATACCCCCTCTGCCGAATCCCCCTCTACGCCGATGGCCTTGGTGCCTTGTGCGCCGATCGCAAAGACAACTGCGCTGGCGCCGAGAGCGCGAACGTCCTCCACGGTCAGGTCTTTCCCCTTCCCGATGGACACGTTGCCGAAGTAGTGCACGTTCGGCTGCTCCAGCATTTCCCAATATTGCTTTTTCAGGCCGCCGCGCAATTTCAGCTTGGCCGGAAATATTCCGTATTCTGCCAGCCCGCCGAACTTGATGTCGCGGTTCAGTATGATGACGTCATGGCCGGCCTTCGCCAGCATATTTGAAGCGGCCATTCCGGCTGGTCCGGCTCCGGCCACAATGATCACATGCTTACCCTGTGCGCTCATGCGGTATTCCCTAAAGAAGTGAATAGAAAGTGACTAGAACCCCAACAGTTTCGCGGACATTAGCATAGAGACTTTTGGGGTGTCAAAGTTTTGGAGCATTTCACCTTCCGGGCCGTCTCGCGGGATAGCCACTCCAGGAGATATGCGCTATTTGCTCCATCGAATGGCGCGTACGACGTTCGAGAAATCATCGGACCAGAGGCCGACCGATGAGGATTGTTGCAGTGGTGTCCACCGTGGATCCTTGCCCAGGGCGCCGAAGGCTTCTTTCTCTTTTGCCATGACCACGATGTCCGCCGCATATTGCAGGATCGTGTCATCCGACGTGCCGAACTGTTTCAACCCAAATAAATGAAGGACGTGTTCGAGGTTCCCCAATACCGGCTCGAGCGCCAGATACCGATTGGAGATGTGAATGACCAATAAACCGTTGGGAGCCAATTTCCGCAGATACATCTCCATCGCTTCGCGGGTGAGAAGATGAACCGGGATCGCATCTGAGGTAAACGCGTCCAGGATGACCATGTCGTAGGCGCCGTCCGGAGCTTCCAGCATTTTCAGCCGGGCATCACCCACAACGACCCGCAGATCGACCCCGCGGCGGACGGCGTCGTCGTAATACGTAAACAACCTGGGAGTTTGCGCAATCTCTACCACCGCCGGATCGATTTCGTAAAATGTCAGCGACTGCCCCTGCTCGGCATAATTGGCCAATGCCGCGATGCCGAGGCCCGTGACGGCAATACGCTTCTTGGATTTGGTCCCGCTGAACGCGGCAAACACTTGTCCGTAGGGTCCGGCGGGATGAAAGTAGCTCACCGATTCTCGTCGCATCTCCGGCTGCATACGCTGCATGCCGTGGTTGATAGTGCCGTGCTTCAGCCGATGCACATCTCCATCCGCTTTGACCGTGAGCACGCCGAAGAATGAGCGTGTCCGGTACAGGACTGGATCATCGAACGCGTTACTGATGACGTTGGCGGTAATGAGCACCGCGCCGAGCGCCAATCCAAAGTGAAGCGGTTTCCGGATACAGGCATAACACAGCAGCAACGGAATACCGGCGAGGGCGGCGTCCAGGATGAGCGGCGGTTCATCCAACGAATAGCTGAGGGCCGTACAGAGCGCGGTGGTCAGTCCCGCTCCTGCCATCCACGGCAGATCTCCCGCGTTCCGCACGCGTGCGCCCCACCGGGAAGAGATCCAGTGCGACAGCCACAGCGGATCGGCGCCTTCTAGACGTGGCAGCACACAGGCGGCGAGCACGAGCATGATGTCGTATTCATAGATGTCGCTGAACACAACCGGCGCAATCAGGGCATTGAAGAGGCCTCCGAGCGCCCCGCCAATGGACATGAGTAAATAGAAGATCGTCAGCCGGTCTGTCGCGGGCCTCGTTCTGGCTAGTTCGCCATGACAGACCATCGCCACCAGACTCAACCCCACGAGAGGGAGCAGGAATTGAACGAGATATGTAAGTGATGGGGCAAAGGGGATGGCGTTGAATATCAGGAGCAGCAGTACGACCGGTAAGGTGATGACCATGGCTCGGTGATTGGCCGGAGACCATTTCGCGAACACGAGAATAAAACTCAGCAGATACAGCGCGAGAGGGACGACCCACAGCAATGGAATGGCTGCGACATTGAGCGTGAGGTGGGTCGTGGCCCCCAGTAACAGGCTCGAGGGAATGAAGGCCAGGAGGATCCAGCGCAGGCGAATGAGCATGGGAAGCGGCGAGAGCGGCGCAGTTGTCTGAGCCGTCGACCTGGGGGGCGTTGTCGCCGCTCCGTGCGCGTGTTCGCGCCTGAGGAGCCACGCGCATGTTCCAAGAAGGGCGACAAGGACTCCATACCCGATGCTCCAGAGCATCGTCTGCGACAATCCTTGTGTGCCTCTGAGGGGAACCCAGGGTTCGATCGCGAACGGATAGCCCAGTAATGCCACCATGCTGCCCGCATTACTTGCGGCATACAAGAAATAGGGATCTCGAGCAGACGGATGAGGGGTCCAAGAAAACCACTTCTGTAAGAGCGGGGCCGTCGTGGAGAGCATGAAGAAGGGAAGGCCGATCGACACGGTCAAGAGAAGGAGCACCCAGAGCACAGGGTTGGTCTGGTCGGGAGACGTCCATGCGGCTGGGATGCCGATGGGCAGGAGGAACAGCGGAACAGCCAGCAAGAGCAGATGGACGAATACCTGGCGACGAGGCGCGACCCATGAATTCAGGAGATGGACATACCCGTACCCCGCCAAGAGCGAGGTCTGAAAGAACAACATGCAGGCATTCCAGACCGCCGGGGTCCCCCCCAACATCGGGAGGATCATCTTTGCCATCATGGGCTGGACGAGAAACAGTAAGAAGGCGCTCAGGAAGATCGTCGCCGACCAGACTATGGCCAAGTCATGCTCCGTTGCGTCGTCACAATCGTTCCCCGATTCTCAGCTGGCGATTCTCGCGTGGATGCCGCTGCACCGACAGGATGGTTGACCGTCCGCCCTTATCCCCCCGCACTCCCTACCGGGCCGCCAGGCATGGTCATGCGCCAGGGATCGAGCAATTCGGTGAGGCG
This sequence comes from Nitrospira sp., assembly GCA_030692565.1. NCBI lineage: Bacteria > Pseudomonadati > Nitrospirota > Nitrospiria > Nitrospirales > Nitrospiraceae > Nitrospira > Nitrospira sp. The sequence continues at coordinate 55,628 of JAUYAO010000041.1, read as the reverse complement.
TTTGTCGGAGAGCACTTTCTGCTCCTTCGCGACTTCGCGTACGGTCTTGCCGGACTTATAGGCATCTTTGGCCAGCTTGGCGGCCGCCTCGTAACCGATTTCCGGCGCGAGCGCCGTACACATCGCCAGGCTTTCCTCGATCAGACTCTTGCAGCGCTCTTCATTGGCTTTGATGCCGTCGATACATTTAACGGCAAAGTTATTGGAGACGGAGGCGAGCAGCTCGATCGATTGCAGGAGATTGTAGGCCATGACCGGCAGCATGACGATCAATTCGAAGTTGGCCGCCTGTCCGCCGATCGTGACGGTGACATCGTTGCCGATGACCTGGGCGCAGACCATCGTCACGGATTCGGCAATCACGGGGTTCACTTTCCCCGGCATAATCGACGAGCCTGGCTGCGTTTCCGGCAGATTGATTTCTCCCAACCCGCAGCGCGGGCCTGAGCCGAGCCAGCGCACATCATTGGCGATCTTCATCAGGCTCACGGTCACTGTCCGCAACTCCCCGCTGGCTTCAACCAACGAATCCTGAGCCGACTGGGCCTCGAAATGATTCTTGGCTTCTGTGAAGGCGCAGCCGGTTTCTTTGGAAATGATGGCCATGACTTTCGAGGAAAATTTTGGATGACAGTTCAGTCCGGTACCCACCGCGGTGCCGCCGAGGGCGACTTCGCTGAGGGCATCTTGTGCGCGCTTCACGCGCTGAATACCAAGCTCAATCTGGCGCGCATAGCCGCCGAACTCCTGGCCCAGTCGCACCGGTGTGGCATCTTGCAAATGGGTACGGCCGATCTTGACGATCTTGTCGAACTCCTTGGCCTTGCGGTCGAGGGCTTTCTGCAAACGGGTCAGGGCCGGAATGAGCTGTTGCTGCATCAACTCCCCTGCGGCGATGTGAATCGCCGTGGGAATCACGTCGTTGCTGGATTGCCCCAAATTGACGTGATCGTTCGGGTGGACCAATTTGCTCCCGCGTGCGCCGCCGAGAAGCTCGGTGGCCCGGTTCGAAATCACTTCGTTGGTATTCATGTTGGTGGAGGTGCCGGATCCGGTTTGGAAAATGTCGACCGGAAATTCGGCGTCGAGTTTCCCCTCGACCACTTCGGTGGCCGCCGCCTTGATCGCGTCCGCGGGTTTCTTGTCCAGGAGACCCAGCGATTGATTGACACTGGCAGCGGCGCGCTTGATCAGCCCCATGGCCCGGATCACCGACCGCGGCATGCGGAGGGAGCTGATCGGGAAATTCTCGATGGCGCGCGCGGTTTGCACGCCGTAGTAGGCATCCGAGGGGACGGCCAATTCGCCCATCGTGTCGCGTTCAATGCGGGTGTTTGCGGGCTGTGTTCCTGATGACTTCTTCATGCGTGTATCTCCTCGCTAGGCAATCGTGTGGGTAAGGGAGCGCGCATCTTAAACGGTTGCGGCTAAGAAGCTCAAGAGTATGAGGGGAAGAGAATGATGCCGGCTGGTGGAAAAAGAAAGGCCCGCCTGGGCGGGCCTTTCATCTCGGTACGGATACCAGGAAGGGTTATGCGACTTTTACTTCGATGGCCCGCGGCTTAGCCTTTTCCGATTTCGGGATATGCAGATTCAACACCCCGTCTTTGAATTCGGCTTTCACCCCGCTCTCGTTCACTTGGTCCGGCAGTGAGAAGCTCCGGACGAATGTCCCATAGGACCGTTCGATCCGGTGATACTTCGTGGTCTTCTCATCCTTTTCCTGACGGCGTTGCCCTTGAATAGTCAGGACGCCTTCTTCCAGCGTGACTTTCACGTCGTCTTTCTTCACCTCAGGCAACTCTGCCTGGATCACGTATTCCCCGGCGGTTTCGCTGATATCGACGGTCGGCATCCAGTCCGCCACGGTCAACGCTTCCTTCCCGTTGGCTTTGGTTGCAGGACGGGCCACCATCCGATTCAGTCGATCTGACATCTCTTCGAGTTCGCGAAACGGATCCCAACGCATCAGTGCGGTTATGGCATACCTCCATACGGATTATGTGTTGTGTTCGTCGTGCCTGACGCCGGCGCCGCGCCTGTTCTGCTTACAACCACACAGATAATCGCGATGTGCAGGGAGTCAAGGGGGGACGCGCGAAGAGGCTCGATTAGCGTTGGGTCACGGGGGTATAGGGGCGATTGTGTTCCCCCGAGTAAATCTGGTCCGGGCGGAAGAGCTTGTTCTCCCGCAGCTGTTCCAGCCAGTGGGCCAGCCACCCTGACACGCGGGCCATGGCAAAGAGCGGCGTGAACAGATCCGTGTCGATGCTCATCTGGTCGTAGAGGATGCCGGAATAGAAATCGACATTGGGGTAAATGCCTTTCCCCTGCAGGACCTCTCCCGCCGTTCGTTCGACCTCCTGTGCCACGGCATAGAGGGGCGACGGCCCGCCTTCTTTAAAGAGCCGTTCGCAGAGTCCTTGAAGAATCGTGGCGCGAGGATCTTTTACTTTATAGACACGATGGCCGAATCCCATGAGCTTTTGCTTGCCCGCCAGCTTCTGCTTCACGTAGGCCTGCGCGCCTTCGGGGCTGCCGATCTCGCGAAGCATGTGGATCACTTCTTCGTTCGCTCCGCCATGGAGCGGGCCCTTCAGGGCGCCGATCGAGGAGGCAACGACGGTATAAGGATCGGCGAGCGTCGAAGCCGTGACGAGCCCTGTAAAGGTCGACGCGTTCATCGTATGTTCGGCGTGGAGGATGAGACAGTCATCAAAGATGTCTTTCCAGAGCGGATGCGGCGCGCGGTCCGTCAGCATGTACAGAAAGTTCTCGGAGAACTCGAGTGCGTCTTGTGGGGGGATCGGGTCGTTGCCGTGCCGAAGTCTGGCCCAGGCTGCAACGATCGTCGGAAGTTTGGCGATGAGCCGTACTGCCGACCAATAGTTGTTTTCCGCGTCTTTGACCTGACGGCCTGGATAGAACATGCCGAGTGCGGCGACCGCGGCTTGCAGCGCATCCATCGGATGTCCGGTTTCAGGCAGGCACTTCAAGAGGTCGTTGATGCGAAACTTGATGCGGCGGTGATGGGTGATGTCGCTGGTCCAGCGAGCGAGTTCTGTTTGCGTCGGCAGGCGGCCGAAGAGAAGCAGATACGAAGTTTCGAGGAAAGATGACTGGGAACAGAGTGTTTCGATTCTGATGCCGCGGTATTCGAGTATTCCCCGTTGGCCGTCTACGTCGCTGACGGAAGAGGTAGCAGCCGGTACGCCGTCCAGGCCGGGCATGAAATCGTGCGGCATAGTCGATCTCCCTGTTGAATCCGATCCCTCACTTCAAATCATCGTATCATGACCGGACTATCCGAGGGTGGCCATTCTTGAATTGGGAAATGCCGATTGGCATACTGTCGTTGAGTTGTGTGTCGCGCAGGAGGAATGAGGTGCGTTTGTGTTTCGCGTGATGTTGATTTTGGGTTTGTTGGTCCTGGTGCCTGCGGCGATTGTGTTTTGGCGCATGCGGGATCGTGCGGTTGCGGCTCCCCCACCGCCGTCGGTTCCGCAGAAGGTGATCGGCACCAGTACTCTGAATCATGGCGATCCCCGTCAAGAAAATGAGGTGATCGGCGCCAGCATTCTGCATCCTATCGATCCCCGTCCGGGGAAAGGGGTGGATCTATCGCCCAACCGGTCGGAATAGGAGGCCTTGCATGACACAGACTGTGGTCATCGCGGCGGTGGTGCTCATGGGAGTGATCGTGACGGGCGTCGGGAGCGTGCAGGCTCAGGAGGATCAGCTGGCCTACGCGGTGGTGAGCGAAGCGCCCAGAGACAAGTCGAGAATCTCGGCAAAGATTGCGATCGATGGGACCGTCACCGATACCAAACTGCTGGCCTCAGAGGCCATCGTCGGCAATCTGATTTGGAAGAAGCTTGAAATCTGTCATGCGATGCGACTTGAAGGTCAGCGGTCCGGCGAAGGCTTTCGAGTGACCTCGGTTCGGGTGGTCGACGGGAGTATGTTGCCGATGGTCCTGCAGGGGTTTGCCGGCGACTGCTTGCTCAAAAAGGCGTTGGAGATCGCGCCATTGGTCGATTAGCAGGCTGTTGATAAAGTCCACCAGCGGCGTTCTCGCTTCACTCAAGGGCTCAACGTATACAAGAGTCGACTTGAGGCGAAGGGCCTATCCGCTCGCATGTGATCGAAGCGAGCGGGTCAAGCGAAGCTTGGTATGTACCTCCTCGCCTTATCGCTTGCTGCGGCCTTGCTTGCGGAATAGCGCGTCTTGGCGCGCTGGGGTTGGGTGGGTGAGAAGAGCGGCCTTTCTGAACAGCCTGCGGGGGCAACTGTGAGTCTGACTTAGGTCCGGCAGCCCAGGCAGTCGGTGGGTTCGGTTTCAGCGTCTCGCTCGGCAATCGTCAGCGGAAAGAGAATGCCGCATTGGACACAGGGGCGAATTTCAAAGTAGGCCACACCCTTGTCGTCGATTTCCGTCGGCAGGAGAAGTTCCAGCGGATCGTAGCCGATGACGGCGCCATCCGGGAATTTGACCAGAGCGATCCGGTCATTGAAGACCTCGAAGGTGGCTTCCTGGCCTTTTCTGTCCAGCAGGTGGCCTAAGACGAAAACCGGCTGGCCCTTGCGCTTGGTGCGGAGCTCACGAAGTGTGTGCACAGTGCTCGCGGTGCAGGAGAATTGACCAGAAGAACTTGTTCCGACGAGTGGCATAGTATGGTGTGGTGCAGTGAACGTGTAACAACTCGGAATGGTCTACCATAGCAGAAAAAATGGCGTCAAGGCAGGTTTCTTCATAAGGAGCAAAAATGGCCCACATCACGATTTATCATAAGCCGACATGTACCACGTGCCGACAAGCAGTCCTGCTGTTGAAGGACAGCGGGACGCCGTTTACGGCGGTGAATTACTATGAGCAGACGTTTACGAAAGATCAGTTGAAGAAGATTTTGAAACAGGCCGGGCTTTCTCCGAAGGACGTGCTCAGGACGAAAGAGGATATCTACAAGGAACTGGGCCTGGCTAAGAAGGAACTGTCAGAGGAGGCGCTGCTGGATTTGATGGTCAAGCATCCGGACCTGATCCAGCGTCCTCTTGTGGTCAAAGATGACCGGGCGGTTCTGGCCAGACCGGCGGAGACGGTGAAAACCCTTCTGTGAGGGTCAGGGCTCGAATTCACTATAGGCGACGATGCGGCCGGTCTGGTTTGGAGCGGTGTGAGCCGAATTCATCTGAATGGTCCCGCGTCTGAGCATGTTGCCCCCCTCCCCTTTCGCCTCGTAGAGCGCGCGATAGGCGGCTTTTGTCACCACGGTGAGTGAGAGGTGCGGGGCTGTCGGTTCTGCGACGCCAATACTGAGCGTGACGGGAAGCTCGATGTCCGCCGATCCGGATCTGGACGAGCGGCTGCCTTCCCAGACGCGCGTCTGTTTGCGAAGCCGCAGCGTCGTCTGTGCAACGGCTTTGCGAATCTGTTCAAGCGCGGCGAGGGTGTCCATCGCCGTCCTGGAATAGAACACCACGGTAAACTCGTCGCCGGTAAGCCGAAAGACTTTTCCTCTCCCTGCCGCTGCCATGATCTTCGGGGCCACCAGGCGCAGCACTTGTTCCGAGACGGTCTTCCCGTACTGGTTCCGATACTGTGTGAGTTGATCCACCCCGACGATGGCCACCACGTATTTCCCTCCCAGTCTCGCTACCGTTTCGTCGTAGGCCAGGCGGCCAAGGGCGCCGGTCAGGTCATCGCGATAGGTCCGTTGGTGGGACGCATGCACGAGGGAGAGGAAGAGCGTCAGGCCGGCGGCAGCGAAGAAATTTGTGGGGTTCCACCCATACTGGATGCCGTGAGCGGCGAGGAATGTCGTCAAGATCGCCCAGCCCGCTCCGCCGTCGAGCGGGTCGTGATAGAGCAGGAACTTGACGGTCAATAACAACAGGGCACTGGCGAATGCCAGCACGGCCGGTTGTGACAGCGGTGTCCATTCGGAGGTCGAGAGAGGTAGGAGCGGAAGTTGGAACGGAGTGGTCAGCAGGCTGGTCAGATTCGTTTCCCCGGACAGACAGAGCCACAAGACAAGCAGGGGCTGACACAAAATGAGGAGCAGGCTCACGAGTCCTCTCCAGCTCGAGACACTGCCTTCTTTAACCAGCGAGAGCGCGAGCAAGTTCACCGGTGTCAGGAATGTGGCGACGGCAAATAGGACCGGGCCCGGCACTCCGGGGCTCGCATCGGTTGGCGGAAACCAGAAGATTCCACGGTCGAGGCAGACGAGGACCAAGAGGGACAGGATCAGGCGGCTGCTGGAGAGATACCAGCCGAAGACGATGCCGAATCCCAGCACGATGACGGGAAATGCAGAGATCGGTCCCTGGGCCCATGCCGGGAGGCCGTGCGGCCGAAGAAAGCCGATGGCTAAGAGCAGAACGAGTCCTCCGGGAGCGAGCCATTGCCAGGACCGTTTGAACGTTGAGGTGGCCATTCGGGTGTTCTCACAGCATGAACCCGAACAGGAGTGAGCGAGAATCGTACCAGCGGAGGCCGATGTATGGGTGAGGTCCCCTGAAAAACGTCCGTACTTCTGAGGTTTTAGGAGTACGAGAATTGGCGGGACGCCGTCATCCTCTTTCTCAGCTGGTGACAGCCATCAGGCTGTTCTGAATTGGACGCCGCGGCAGGTCTGAGGCGTTCAGCCTAAGACCAGGTGAGCCTTCCCGAGGTCGAGTCGATTTTTACGGCGACCTCCCCATTCAACACTTGGAGCAACAGATTTCCCAGCAGGGTTCTCCGCCAGCCTCGCAACAGAGGAAGATCAGGCGTGGTGCCCTGAGCCCGCGCGTCGACCAGCGCCTGAATATCGGCAGTCGTCGCGAGCAAGGTGGGGGCGATTTCCTGATCGGCGGATTGGGCCTTCATCACGGCTTGAAGTAACTCCACCAATCCGGTCGATTCCGGTTCAGGCTTGCGGTCCTTGGGGACCTCCGGCCAGGCGGAAGCGGGAAGCGCGTTGGCGGCGTGAATCGTTTTCAGGATCGTCTCGCCGTGCCGGTCTGCTTCCGACCCATGGAGCCCGCGTACGGCGCGCAATTCATCGACCGATCGTGGCGGATGACGGGCGAGCTGCAGGAGGACTTCGTCTCGCATGACGCGGCCGCGGGGCACATTGCGGCGTTTGGCTTCGCTCTCGCGCCAGGCGGCCAGTTCTCGCAAGACGGCGGCAGACTTCGGTTTCAAGCTATCCCAACCGCGGATACGCTGGTAACGCTCTTGCGGCTCGCGGCGTGTATCGCCGACGACCGTTTCCAGTCTGGAAAATTCTTCGTTCGCCCATTCGCTTCGCCCGAGTTTGTCGAGGCGCGTGCGCAGATGGTCGTGAATGGCCAGCAGGAATTCCACATCCTCCAGGGCATAGGCCAGTTGATCGGGCGACAGCGGCCGCGCGCTCCAATTGGTGAAGGTGTGGGCCTTCGCGAGCTTTCTCCCGTGGACGCGCAAGACCAGGTTGGCATAGGCGACTTGCGCGCCGTACCCCACCATGGCGGCGGCGATTTGAGTGTCGAAAAACGGCTTGGGAATCGTGCCTGCGTGGGTGGCAAAGAGATCGAGGTCCTGCCGGCCGGCATGGACGATTTTCTCCACGTCCGGATTGCGAACGATGTCCCAGAACGGTTGAAGTGCCGAAGACTGCTGGATCGCCGGAAAGTCGATGATGGCGGATTGGCTTTCGGTGGCCACCTGAATCAGTTCAAGGCGCGGGACAAAACTTTCCTCTCCCACGAATTCCGTGTCGAGGGCCAGGCGCGAGGCGGTGGCCAGGTGATCGCACAAACGTTCAAGCCCGTCTGCGGTCGTAATATATTGTTGTGAGTCCACGTAGATGTCCTCTCCTACTCGGTCGGACGATAGGGGTGATCGGCTTGGGGCATCGGTTCGACGTTGCTCAAGCTCAGATATTCCTTCAGGAACTGATAGGCCTCCAGCATTCGGCGTAATGCCGGCTCGGAACTTCGATCGCCGTGGTTCGAATCGGGATGGAGCTGCTTCGCTTTCTGTCTGAATGCGGCGGTGACATCCGCGAGGGAACTGCCGAACTCGACGCCCATGATCGCATAAGCGTCCATCGCGTTGTTGACGCCGGTGCCGCCTTGGGAAAGATCCCCGCTCCCGCTGGCGGCTTTCAGCATGTCGGCGAGGCTGACCTTCTTGCGCCGCCGCCGCGGCCGTTCTCGAATCTCACTGTCGAACTCATCCCAGCGGTCTTCGACAAATTCGAGACGAGATTCAAGGCGCATGGCGCCGGAGAGATCGCGGACGACGCCGAGCTCATCGTCGATCTCAATCAGCGACCGAATGACTTCTTCCAGCCCTTGTTCGACCCGGAAGAAACTATCGACGCGCGATTCCATCATGGTATCGACGGCGAGTTCGAGGCTGGTTTCGGTCTTGAGACGCAGCGAATCGATCCGCTGGCGCATTCCCTGCTGAAACTTGATGAATTTGCTTTGTGTAAAGGGCATGGTCGGCCGGTCTACCGGCCGCGGCATTGTAGCACAGTGTGATTCCCGGCCAGTAGAGGGTCCTTCCGGCTCGCGACCGGGTCTCTGTGCGCTGAAGAGGAAGAAGCGAGAGTACGGCCTATTTGGTGAAGGAGTCAGTCGTTCCCTGGGCTCGTCTGCGCGCCACGCCGCTGTCGCGTGCGGCGGCTGCCACAGCCCGGGCGACCTGGGGGACGACGGTTTTATCGAAGAGGCTGGGAATGATGTAGTCCTCGCTGAGCGCGCTTTTAGGAATCACGTCGGCAATCGCCTTGGCGGCGGCCAGTTTCATGGCCTCATTGATCTGGCTGGCTTGAACGTCGAGTGCCCCGCGGAAGAGGCCGGGGAAGGCCAGCGCGTTATTGATCTGATTGGGGAAATCGGATCGCCCGGTGGCAAAGATTCGACAATGGGAGGCGGCGAGTTCCGGCGATACTTCCGGATCCGGGTTCGCCATGGCAAAGACGATACGATCGGGAGCCATCAGCTCAAGGTCTTCGGCGGTCAGAATATTGCCGACCGAGAGCCCGATAAAGACGTCGGCGCCTCTCAGCGCATCGCGCAACGTTCCCGTCGGTGCTTCACGGGTCAGGCAGGTCGCCAGGTCGGTCCGACAGGCACGGAGTTCTTCCGGGTTGCCGGACAGGATAATGCCTTCTTTGTCGCACCCCAGCAGATGCGAGACGCCGGCCGCCAATAACATCCGGCAGCAGGCCGTGCCGGCGGCGCCCAGGCCGTTGACGACGACGCGGATCTCTTCGATCCGTTTTCCTGTGACGAGCAGCGCGTTGGTCAGGGCGGCGAGAATCACGACCGCCGTGCCGTGCTGATCGTCGTGCATCACCGGGATTTCGAGCGACGCCTTCAAGCGGCGCTCGATGTCAAAGCAGCGGGGCGCACCGATGTCTTCCAGATTGATCGCGCCGAATCCCGGCGCAATGCCTTGGACAATGCGGACGATCTCGTCCGGATCCTGCGTATTCAGGCACAGCGGCCAGGCGTCGATCCCGGCCAGTTCCTTGAACAGCATCACTTTGCCTTCCATCACCGGCAAGGCCGCTTCGGGGCCGAGGTTCCCGAGTCCCAACACGGCGGACCCATCCGTCACGACCGCGACGCTATTACTCTTGCTCGTGAACGCATAGACCTTGGACTTATCCCGTGCAATGGCCTGGGAGACTCGCCCGACCCCCGGGGTGTAGACCATCGAGAGGACGTTTCTGGTGTTGATCGGGATTTTGCCTTCGACGCGAATCTTGCCGCCGAGGTGGAGGAGAAATATCCGGTCGGAGGCCGACAGCACGGTCACGTCAGGCAGGGCGCTCAGCCGGGCCAACACCTTCTCGCCATGGGCTTCATTGTGCACATCGAAAGTAACATCCCGAACCATTTGGATTTTGGTCGCTGAGACAATATCGACGGCGCCGAGATTGGCCCCCTCATCGGCCAGCAAGGCGGCCACGCGGGCGAAAATTCCGGGTGTATTGGCCAGTTCCAGTCTGACGGTGAGCCGATAGTTGGAATAGGGGCCGATTTCAGCCATCGAGGCACCTCCGTGAAGTCTCATTGGATAGCCTATCACATCTATTGTTGGACCTCGGAGGGTAAGGCTCATTCGGCCGGCAGTGGACCGGGGGTGACGCGCTCATTTTTTTGACCGAAGGAGTTGACTTTCTCCATATCTTTGGAATACCGTGCACGAAATTTGCCTGATCGTGACAGGCACTCATTCCAAACTTTCAAAACCTTTCAGGGGGAGAACAGTTATGAAGAGCATGTTGATGGCAGTCATGGCAGTCGCAATTGCAGTGACGTTCAGCGCGCCTTCCTTCGCCGGCGAAGAGAAGAAGAAGGAAGAGAAGAAGGGCGGTCACTGATCGACAGACACCATTGAGGTGTCGTCCATGTGTGCCTCCGACTGAATATGTCAAAAGGCCTACGATCTTCATGGTCGTAGGCCTTTTTTCTTTCCCGCGACGTTGACCCTCCTCAAGCGGCGATGCTACGGTGCAATCATGTCATCCACATCTGATCGCCGGCCGAATCGCCTGCATACCGAGACCAGTCCCTATCTTCTGCAGCATGCCTCCAACCCGGTGGATTGGTATCCCTGGGGCCCGGAGGCGCTGACCGCCGCCAGGTCATTGAACAAACCGATCCTCTTGTCGATCGGCTACTCGGCCTGCCACTGGTGCCATGTGATGGAGCGGGAGTCGTTTGAAAACGAGGCGATTGCCGCCGTCATGAATCGCTACTTTATCTGTATCAAAGTGGACCGGGAGGAACGGCCGGATCTCGATGAGATCTACATGGCGGCCACGGTGGCCATGAACAACGGTCAGGGCGGCTGGCCGATGACCGTATTTCTCACGCCGGATCAAGAGCCATTTTTTGCCGGCACCTATTTCCCTCCGGAAGACCGCTGGGGCCGGCCCGGGTTCGGCACGTTGCTGAAGAAGATCGCCGACTACTGGGAGAAGGATGCGGCGGGTGTGCGGACGCAAGCGAAAGACATGACGGAGCGGTTAAAGGGCGAAGGCCGGATCCCCTCCCCGATTTCTGTGAGTGCATCCGTGTTGGATGACGCCGTCACGCAATTCACAGAAGATTTCGATAAGACCTATGGCGGGTTCGGCGGAGCCCCGAAGTTCCCTCCGGCGGCCGGCCTGTCGTTGTTGCTGCGGTGCTATCGGCGAACCGGCGACGCGCACACGTTGGCGATGGTGACGAAGACGCTCGATATGATGGCGGCAGGGGGCATCTATGACCACATCGGCGGCGGATTTGCCCGCTATTCCACCGATGCGCGCTGGCTCGTGCCTCACTTTGAAAAGATGCTCTACGACAATGCGCTGTTGGCCCGCGTCTATGTTGAAGCCTACCAGCTCACCAAGAATCCGGACTATCGGCGCGTGGCCTGCGAGGTGTTGGACTATGTGCTGAGAGAAATGACCGGGCCGACCGGCGGGTTCTATTCCGCGACCGATGCGGACTCCGAAGGTGTCGAAGGGAAATTCTTCGTGTGGCAACCGGCTGAGGTGCGAGCCGCAGCGGGGAATCCGGAAGACGCCCGGCGATATTGCGCGCTCTTCGACATTACGGAGAAAGGCAATTGGGAGCATGCCAGTATTCCGAATCGCCTGCGGCCTTTGTCCGAGGTCGCGATGGAACTCAATCTGACCAGCGACGAGTTGTCGGAGACCGCTGCCCGGGTAACTCCCCTCCTCTATCGCGCGCGCCTGCAACGTGTGCCTCCCGGCCTCGACGATAAAATTCTGACGGCATGGAACGGCATGATGTTGTCGGCGATGGCGGAAGCGGCCCGGGTGTTCGGCGACGCGCGTTATCGCGACGCGGCGATGCAAACGGCTGACTTTCTCCTGAAGACGCATGTGCGCTCCGATGGACGGCTTCTGCGGACGTCGCGCGCAGGCCGGGCTCATCTCGAAGCGTATTTGGAAGATTACGCCTATCTGGCCGAAGGACTGATCGATCTCTACGAGGCCGGGGCTTCCGAGAGCTACCTGCGGGCAGCTGCAGGATTGGCTGATCGGCTCCTGTCCGATTTTATCGATGGCGAAAACGGGGGATTTTTCACCACGGCGAAACACCACGAGGCGCTCATTCTTCGCAGCCGTGAAGGTGCCGATGGGGCGACACCCAGCGGGAATGCCGTGGCGGCGTCGGCCTTGGCACGGTTGGCGTGCCATTTCGACCGGCAGGATTGGCGAGATGCGGCGGTCGGCGCGATCCGGGCCTACGGGAGACAGATCACGCGTTATCCCCGCGCCTTTGCGAAAAGTCTGGCGGTGGTCGATTTCCTGACCGACGGTCCGGTGGAATTAGCCTTCGTCGGCGATAGTCAGCCTGCCGCTACGCGGGCACTCTATCGAGCGGTGGCGGAGGTCTATCTCCCCAATCGGATCATCGCGTGGACCGAGTCGAACGCGGGCTCCGTGCTCCCCTTACTGCGAGGAAAGTCGGTCGTTGCCGGGCAGCCTGCTTTGTATATCTGTCGAAACTTCAGCTGTCAGAGCCCCGTCACTGATCCGCAAGCCGTAGCCGAGGCGCTCCGCGTCCATCGGTCTGGGGCCGGCACAGCCGCCGATCGAACGGAGACGTTGCTGCGCGGCGCGCAGCTCTCCGGTCATGCGACGGTGCAAGGCACGGCGGCCTATGCGGCAAACATGGTGGGGGTGTCCCCGTCCGGTTCTCTCGCCCATGGATACACGGCCGGGGGATCGACCGGGCTCACGGTGTCCCGGCTGGGGTTTGGCACATACCGCGTCGATACCAAAACTCCTGAGCATCGGCAGGCCTTCAAGGAGGCCGTGGCGGCGGGCTGCAATCTCATCGACACGTCGACCAATTATATGGACGGGGACAGCGAACGTCTCGTGGGTGGGGTGTTGTCCGAGCTCGTGAAAGCGGGGCAACTGGCGCGGGAACAGGTCGTGGTCGTCTCCAAAATCGGCTACGTCCAGAGCCAGAATCTGAAGGTTGCGGAGGCCCGGGAGAAATCCGGCCGCCCCTACCCTGACATGGTCAAGTACGGAGACGGGATTTGGCACTGCCTCCACCCGGAATTCCTGGCCGATCAACTCGCGCTGTCGCTCGATCGATTGGAGCTTGCGACGCTCGATGTGTGCTTGCTGCACAATCCGGAATACTTTTTGTCGGAAGCCGCACATCGGAAGGAACGCGATGTGGTGGCCGTGCGCGAGGCCTTCTATGACCGGCTGCAACGCGCGTTCGTGTATTTCGAAACGCAAGTCGCGGCCGGCCGGCTGCAATACTACGGGGTCTCGTCGAATACGGTGACCGCGTCTGCCGATCATCCCGAAGCCACCTCGCTGAGTCGCATGCTCGATGCGGCGAGCGCCGCAGCGCGCGAGGTGAATCAGTCGGCGCATCATTTCCGCTGGTTGCAGTGTCCGATGAATCTCTTCGAGTCCGGTGCGCTGCTGACGGCAAATACCGGAGCCGGCGGCGTCCAGACGGTGCTCGATCTGGCCCGGCGGGAAGGGGTTGCCGTGCTGGTGAATCGTCCGCTCAACGCGATGCCCGGCCAAGGCGGAGGGATCCTTCGTCTTGCCGACTTCCCCTTGGAGGATCAGCCGGTGGATTTTGCCCGGCAACGGGAGCGCGTGGCCGCACTGGAGGAGGAGTATCGCCGCACGATTGCGCCGTCGGTTCCGCAGAGCGGCCAGGGCACAGCCCCGGCTGAATTTTTCAATTGGGCGCACGAGTTGGACCGCGTCAGGCCTCAGCTGCAAGGATTGGAACATTGGGAACAGATCGAACACCAGATGATTGCGCCGCACGTGAATCAGGTAATGCAAGCCTTGTCGCGGACGCTTACGGCGGCGGAGCAATGGGAGGCCTGGCGTGACCGGTATGTGCCTGAATTGCTGACATTGCTGCGGGGATTGCGGCGCGAAGCCACGGAGCGGAGTCGTCGACGGACCGCGGCGGTGGCGAGCGCGCTTGATGCGGCGCTTCCGCAGGGGCGGCGATCCGAATCCCTCTCTCGAAAAGCGCTCTGGGTGTTGACCAGCACGCCAGGCGTCACGAGCGTGCTGAACGGCATGCGGACGCCGGCCTATGTCGAAGACTCAGTAGCGGTACTGCATTGGCCCGCGCTGGAGTCGGTGCGAACGGCCTATGAGATCGCCAAGACTATCGCCTTTCCTAAAGACTTGGGGTAATCTCCCTACAGGCTGTTGAGAAAGTCCATCACCGGCGTTCCCTGCCTTCGCCGAAGCGCCTCGTCTCTGCGCTTGCGGCGGCCTTGCCGGACGGGTTTTCTGAACAGCGTGCGGAAGAATACGAATGGAAGGAGGCGATCTTATGTACACGCCATTACATCGACTCATACCGGGCTGCCTTGCACTGTTGCTGACCATTGGCGCATCGGGGTGCGCCACCAAGTCTGTCTACGGGACAGGCGATGAATTGATTGCCAGTGAAGAGCGGATTCCCGAACCGGCCATCCGCGAGCGCACTCCGCGCGAGCCGGGCACTCCGGTCACGCGCACGAGTCCCGGCATGCGCGCCGAGCTATCCGCCAGAAATGCGACCGGCGCCGAACGTAGCATCCTCCCGGATGTTTTATTTGACTTTGATCGAGCCACGCTCCGGCTCGATGCCTTGCCGATTTTAGATGCCAATGCGAAAAAACTGACGGACGAGGGGACCAAGCGGGTTCTCCTCGAAGGGCGCGGGGATGAAATGGGGACCTCTGCCTACAACTTGGTCCTGGGTGAGCGTCGGGCGAAGGCGGTGCGTTCCTATCTCAAGCAGCTGGGGCTCGACATCGACTTGCGCACGACCAGTTACGGGAAAGATCGTCCGCTCTGTTTTGAGCATCAGCAGGAATGCTGGCAGAAAAACCGCAGTGTCCACTTTGTGGTGAAAGAGTAGTTTCGCACAGGCGCGTTGTTCGGCCATCCCGTCTGGTCCATCCGCAATCTCTGATGTCATGTGATGGCGCAGGGAATCCTGTCGTCGAACCTGCCACGCTTTTGTGCGTCCTGAGGGGCTCTTCCATGGCCAAACTTGCCGTCATTGATATCGGAACCAACTCCATTCATATGGTGCTGGCTGAAATACTGCCCGACGCCAGTTACAAGATTCTGGACCGATTCAAAGACATGACCCGGTTGGGCAATGGGGCCTTCGCCGCGAAGCGACTCTCCGATGAAGCCATCGGCCGCGGGGTCGGTGTGTTGAAGACGCTGGTGACATTGGCGAAGAACAAGGGGTTTGAGCGGATTACCGCCGTGGCGACCAGCGCCGTGCGTGAGGTGAAGAACGGAGGCGATTTCGTCGATCTGGTCGAGGAACAGACCGGCATCAAGATTCGCGTGATCAGTGGGATTGAAGAAGCCCGGCTGATTTTTCTCGGCGTCCGTCACAGCATGGCGTTATCTCAAAAGCCGACGCTGGTGGTGGATGTGGGCGGGGGATCGGTTGAGCTCATCGTCGGGACGCGCGACGGGTTACAACATGCCAAGAGCCTGAGGCTCGGCGCGATTCGCATGTCCGATCAATATGTGACGAAAACCCCGCCCACCGAAGCCATGGTCAAGCAGTTGAACGAGGCCGTCTCGATGGCCTTGAAGGGTGCTCTCGATACATTCAAGGCGAAAAAGTTCGAGGCCGTGGTCGCCACGTCCGGCATGGCCGGCAATGTGGCGGAGATTGTCCATATGCGACAGACCGGCCGGCCGTTGCCGCAGCTTAACTTGGCGAAGGTGCGGCTGAAAGATCTGCGACTGGTCGAGGCCGAACTCAGCAAGTCGTCCGTCAAAGCGCGATTGGGCATTCCCGGGCTCGATCCGAAACGGGTGGATACGCTGTTTCCCGCGGTGGTGGTCTTGCGTCGTCTGTTGGAATTATCCGGCGCCGACGAGATGACGATCTGCGATAAGGCCATTCGTGAAGGGGTGATCTACGATTTCATCGACCGGCATCGCGACGGGCTGAAGGCGGAGCGCGAGATTCCGGATGTCCGGCGACGCAATGTGATCGGATTGGCGCGACGTTGCCAAGTCCCCGAGGTGCATTCCCTGCACGTGGCCGGTCTGGCGCTGAAGCTGTTCGATCAAACGAAGCGCTTGCACCAGCTGGGTGACGTGGAGCGCAGCTGGCTGGAGTATGCCGCGGTGTTGCATGATATCGGCTATCTGATCAATCCGAGGCAGCATCATAAACATGCCTACTATCTGATCAAGAACAGCGACATCGGCGGATTGACGGCGGAAGAAATCGAAGTCGTGGCCAACATTGCGCGCTATCACCGCCGGTCCATGCCGGCAGCCAAGCACGAGGGCTATGCCGATTTGTCCGTGAAGCTCAAACGGACGGTCCGGATCCTGTCGGCCCTTCTGCGGGTGGCCGATGCGTTGGACCGGACGCATTTCTCTGCCGTGCAGACGGTGGATGTGAAGATCGCCCCGACCTTGTTGACGATCGTGGCCACGGTCAGCGGCGATGCGGCGATGGAGATCTGGTCGGCCTCGCAGCGGACGGATTTGCTTGAGCAGGTTTTTCGACGGCGCGTGCAGTTTAGCGAAGTGCCGCAGGAAGCAGAGAAGTCATGACGGGAGCCTTTTCCTCTCGCCAAGGGTCTTCGAGAACGCAGCCGGCCTGACCGCGCTGTCCGGATCATTCTTTATCCTTCTCCTTCTTGAAGTGTCCCAGCGCGCGGAGCTGTGTCGGGGTGCACCACCAATGGAGCAGCCCCTCCCCTGCTCGCGCCGGCCCGGGCAGATGAATCATTCCAGCCCCGGCCTTCTTCATCGGATAATTCCGTGACGCCTCCCCGCTGAGCAGATAACCGCCCATTGCCCCCAGCAGCGGTTCGTGTCCGACACAGAGGACGACGGCGCGATCCGGAAGCGTCCGAAGGAAGGTCGTCAGGAATTGAGGCGTGGATCCCGGTTCCAAGGCCTTGCACAAGGATATCGTGAGGGAAGGACAGAGAATGGCATTGACGATCGCGGCGGTTTCCCTGGCCCTGGTGAGGGGGCTGGTGAAGAGGTGCGTGGGCGCGAGTCCCATTGCGGCGAGGCCTTTGGCCGCCTGGCGGACTTTCTTCTTGCCTTCATCGGTCAAGGGACGGGTCTCGTCAAGGTCGGACCATTCCGCCGTTTCGACAGCGATGCCATGCCGCATCAACAGACAATCCATGCACGAACCTCCTTGGTGCAGGAAGTACGCTAGCATAATTGTGGAGTAGTGTGAACGAATGAGCGCGGGTGTTGTGTGGCCGATCAGGCGCTGAGAGGTAGGGCCTGCTCTTTTCTGAGAAGCCGGTAGCCGGTTTCGGCGACCTTGACAATGAGGGCCGCGCCGCCGTCTCGGGTTGCAAGTTTCTGATTGAGCGAAGCGACGAGTTGATCCAGCTCCCGGTCGTGGGAGAGGGTATCGTCGCCCCACAACAGACTGCGGAGTTCCTCTCGCGGCACCACCTTCCCCGTTGTCTTGGCCAAACGCAGCAGGCTTTGCCATTCCGGCTTGGTCAGGACCAGCTGGCGTCCCCGGAAGGTGGCGACGTATTGGGTGGCGTCGAGTGCGAGATCATCATCGAGATCGTCGAGATTTTCCGGCATGCTGGCGGCGAGGCGCCGCAGCACGGCATGCACCCGAGCAACCAGCTCGCGAGGGCTGTACGGCTTCGTCAGAATATCATCGGCTCCGCTTTCCAGCCCCGCCACACGCGAGTCTTCCGAGGTCACGGCTGTGACGAGAATGATGCCCATCGATTTTGTTTGCGGATCCTCGCGCAGCCGCCGGCACAAGTCTTTGCCGCCGATACCCGGCACCATGAGATCCAGCACGACTAAGGCGGGCCGGTTCTTCCAGATATCCTGAATCCCGGTCGGTCCGTCAAAGGCAATATTGGTGCGAAACGAGGCCTTGCGGAGAACCTGGTCGACAGCCCGGGCCTGGTCTTGATCGGCTTCGATGATTTGGATGACTTCAAGGCTCATAGATGTGCTCGTGTCCTATGTCTATCGGCAGGAACGGAGAAAATCTTGAGCTGGAGAAAACTGTTGGAGGGTGTTGCCTCAAACCTCGAACGGCCTGCCTGGCGGTCAGGGCCGGTGCGTGCCGATCAAGCGATGGAGGCTGTCGAAAGCCTGGCTGACCCAGGAGTCGGAGGTGCCTGGTTTGGGACCGCCGTTCGTCCGTCCGGCGGTGGAAGCGGCCAGCTGTTTGATCCGGCCGGCAACATCGCGATAATCCGGCTGGGTGCGCGCGAGTTGGCGATAGACTGTCAGCGCTTCCTTATTCTGGAGGGAGGATTGGAGCGACCGAGCGAGCATGTATTGCACATCGAGGATTTCTTTGGGCGAGGCTGAGGAATCGTTCAGGGCGACGCGGAAGGCTTGGATGGCTGCCCGCAAGTTCCCCATGGTTCTGCAGCAGATGCCGATTTGAGCGTGGGCTTTCAGCCACAACGCGGGATTCTTGCTCGCCTCTTCGAAGAGGGCCATGGCCTCCTCAAGACGGTTCTCATTTTTCATGCGCAACCCGTCCTGATACAGGGCCTCGGAATTCTGCTCTTTGGAGGCGGTGCGAGGCAGATCCGCTGCCTGGGGGGCGGCCTTGGGTTGGGGGATGGCGGCATCGATCTCGGTCGTATCTTCGGGCGCGGCCGCCAGAACAGCCAGCTCCTCACGTCCCGCGAGCGGCAGAATACCGCCTTTGCTCCGGTCCAGCGCCGCCTGCGCAACCAGCTTGGACGTGATCACTCTCGCCTGTTCGGCAAATCCGTAAGTCAGGGCGATCTCGCAGACTTGATTGATGAGGCGAGGATTGCCCTTCGTCAGCCGATGAATGAGAGCGCAGGACTTGTTCGTGAAGAGCGAGGGAGATCCGCCGGCGACCCGCAACCGGTGGCGAATGCAATGCCCCGTTTCCGTTTCGGTGAGCGGTTCGAGATGATAGTCTACGACGATACGCTGGGCGAACTGCGTCATGTCGATCCGCTGGAGCAGCGCATGAAGGTCAGGCTGGCCGGACAGAATTATCTGCAACTTTAGGATTTTGCCGTCGTTGAGATTGGACAGCAGTCGAAGTTCTTCGAGCAGCTCGACGCCGAGACTTTGCGCTTCATCGACAATAAGGATGACCCGGCGGTGTTGTTTCGACTCTTGTACCAGGAATTGCGTGAAGACGTGATAGGCCTCGACCGGATCGAGTTGCTTGGTGCTCAGCCCGAGGGAGAGCAGAATCCAGGGTAACAGATGCTCAATGTCGTAGCGCGCGTTGGTGATGAGCCCGATCGAATGTTTCTGCCCGTGTTCGGCGATGAGTTTTTGCAACAGCGAGGTTTTGCCCATGCCGGGGTCGCCGGTGAGGACCATGAACGGGGCCTGGCTAAGGATGCCGTATTCCAGCAGGCCATAGGCGGCCCGATGCACCGACCCGGCATAGAGAAAGTCGCTATCCGGAAGGAGCGCGAAGGGCTTGGCGCGAAGATTGTAAAAAGTTTCGTACATAACCCGTTAGTTCCCCAAGAGCTTTCTCATGGTCGCCGGTGTGGCGGCCAGTTGTCCGGCCTTATTGAGGACGGTGCCAAGCACCGGCCGCGAGTCCTTCACCAGTGAGAATGCCCGTTGAACATCTTCTGCGGAGGTCTTTCCTTCTTCCACCACCAGAAGCAGCGCATCGGTATAGGGAGCAAAGGCCAGCACATCGGCGGTCTGCAACAGCGGAGGCAAGTCGAAGATCACAATCCGCGAGGGATAGCGGTGTTTGAATTCCTCGACCAGCGCCAGCATCTTCGGGGATGTCAGGATTTCGGTGGAATTCTGAATCGCCCTTCCTCCTGGGAGCAGCACGAACCGGCCGATTCCTGGATGGACCAGTAGATTTTCGACGGGCACGTCATCGAGAAGATAATCGGCCAGACCGGCGCAGTCCTTCAATCCGAAGACGTCATGGATGCTGGGATTGCGCAGGTTGGCATCGACCAGCAAGACGGTCTGTGTGGATTCCATGGCCAGACTGATAGCCAGATTCACCGCTGTGAGCGTCTTGCCTTCGCCGTCGCCGGGACTCGTGATCCCGAGCACGTTCCAGCCCTTTTCACGGAGCCGGTGCATCACCTGCGTGCGGAGGATCTTGAACGCGTCGACGAAGGGGCCTTTGTCGTAGGCCGCCATGACGCGCCGCTGGCGGAGGACCGAAAGAGGGACATCCAGCGATTTGGTTCTGGTATAGACAATCGGAGGCGGCACCGCTTGAGGGCCGCCGGATCGTCCTCCGGGAGTCTGATTGGAAGACCCGCTCTGTTGGTCCTTATACAGTTGTACCGCAGTGCGAAATCGGTCCATGGGATCTCCTACAACACGTCAATGACTTACTCTATGCCAAATCGCCTAAGGGCTGCAAACCAGAGCACATCGAGCGGCACGACGAACGCATGCAGCAGCAACAGGATCATCGCCAATGCGCCGACGCCGGCTCCCCTGACAAGCCGCCGGCGTTTGACGGCCTTCGAGAGATCCTGCTCGTTGGGCATGAAGGGCACCACGGCCAACGGGAACATGTGAGTCAGTTGCGCGAGCTGTTCCGGTGTGCGGATAGAATGGTCCAGCGATTCCGCCGCAGCGCCCGATCCGAGTCCCCCGCCGACGGCCAGGATGAAGCCGAGCAGCACGATCGCAAGGCGATTGGGTTTATCCGGCTTCTCCGGAAGGCTGGGCGGATCGATGAGCGAGAATCGTTCGCCCTTGCGCTGCACTTCCAAGCCCTCCGATACCTTGGCCTCTAATAGCCTGGAGCGAATGTCCTGATACTTCTGACCTGAGGTGTCCCGGTCCCGAATCAAGACGAGATATTCCGGCTCGAGTTCCGGTGTCTTTTCCAAACGCGTCGCATAGGATTGGAGGCGTTGCTTCACATCGGCTTTAGTTTTGCGAAGCGCATCCAGGGAAGACGTGGCGGAGTTCAGTTGTGCCTGGAGGTTGATATAGGCAGGGTTCTCCGGCCGCTGCATCGGGTTCTTGCGCGGCGGTACAGCCCTGAGCTTCCGTACTTCCTGCTCAAGAGCCGCGATGCGCCGCCTGGCCTGCACCACGTCCGGATGTTCATTGCCCAGTCGCTCTGAAATAGTTGCGAGCGAGGCCCGGGCATCGACGAGTTGTTTCGAGGCCTCCTCGACCTCGGGAAGGTGGCCGGTCTCTTTCTCCAGAGCCTCAATTTCCTGTTTCATCTTCACAATATCGGGATGGTCTGGGGCCAGATTGCCCGAAGCGCCCGCATATTCCGCACGGAGGGCCCGGAGGCGATCGGCTGAGTCTAAAATGCGTTCGCCGCTGGCAGAAATCATCGGGCTGTTCGGCTTGATCGTGGCCAGCTCGCCCTCCAGATAATTCTTGCGCTCCTCGAGCGTGCGGATCTGCTGGTCGACATCCATCAATTCCCGGTCGGATTGATTCATGAGCTGTTGATTGAGCTGCATCAGCTCCGGCAGAGCGCCTTGCGCCCGTTGTTTGAATGCCGCGATTTTGTCGTCGATCTCACCGATATGTTTGGCGAGATTATCGGCTTCCTGTTGGAGAAACGACGTGGCCTCCTGGGCTTGCCGTTCGCGGCTCTTGAGATTCTGTCCAAGGAACAAACTCGTCAGCTCGTTCGCCACCTTTTGCGCAAGGTCTGGAGACTTGCTCTGGTAGGCGACGGTGAAGGCAATGGTAGCCTTGGTGGCATGTTGAGTGCGCTTGTCGACCACGTCGGCGCTGATCACTTCCACCTGGATATCCTTGATGAAGCGCTTGACGACTTCTTCGGCCGGACTGGCCTCGCGCTGTTCCGGATAGAGGTTGAATTGCTCGACGACTTTCCAAAGCGTCGTGCGGCTCATGACCTGCTGTTTGATGGTCTCGATGCGCTGGTCGGCATAACTGGTAATGGTCGATCGAACAAGGTCGGTCGGAATCTCCTGCTCCTCAATCAGAATCGTAGCCATGGACTTGTAGGTCGGCGGCCAGAGGAATGCGGCTGCGAGGCTGAGGAGCAATAGAATTCCCCCCGTTGTCAGAATGAGCGTCCTGCGCCGGGCAAAGACCGCAACATAGTCCTGAAGGCTTTGTGTGGAATCAGTTGAGGTCATGTGAGATTGAGGTCCCATAATCAGTTCGCTCAGTTTGAAAGCGCGAGTTTCGGTGGATAATAGGTCAACATCAGCATCGCGGCGTTGGACGTCGCCGGGGTTAGGAAGTTTTCCACATCTCGCCAGCCGTAGGTATAGGAGGCTTCGAGCCTCCACCATTCGAGAAACTTCCAGGCCAGTTTTGGAGATAAAGAAGCATACCGCTGTTCGGGAAACGAGCCTCCCGATGATCTCTGCGTCGCGCCAGTGACAAGATATCCGTTGGCATCCAGCGAGGCCAGGAGGGTCTCAGAAACCTTGTAGGAACCGGAGAGTGTCACCCGGTCGGTTTGGATCAGCAAGCCGAACCCGCTGGGAATGATATCGCGGGCTACGTTGAGCTGGATAGAGCCGCTCTCGAATTGTCTTGTGAGGCTCGCGCCATAGACCCATACCGTTTCTTTAGCCTTGAGATCCCCGGCTGGTCCCTGAGTCGTCGAGCCGATAAATCGAGGCCCGCCGAATGCGGTGCCAGTGAGAGACTCCGTGAAGGCGTGAGTCACAGTCATCATTGCTCCAGGAAATGTTGCGCGGAAGCCGAACGGAGCGTTTGTCGTATTGAAACTCGTGTAGATCCCTGCCAATTGCACCTGATCCTGCTCGGTGACTTGATACAGCAAGCCGCCGGACCCACCCAAGAGCTGATAGTTCACTAAGCCGAGACGAAGACCACTTTCATAAGTGGTGTCGGAAAACTGAAAGGAGGACTGCAACGATAATTTCTCGGTTAAGCTCCTGGTCCATGTTGGATTGGCATTCCATTGGTTCCGTTGCGTAAATCGCACCACAACTCCGGTCGTCAGAAGTTCGCTCATCAATGTGTTATCACGGGTAAAGCCGCCGGTAAACCCCAGAAGGTCCTTTTCCGTCTTATAGCGCATCGAGAGAGGCAGGAAGATATTCGTAAAAGTCGTCTCCTCGCCTCCATAATATGTGACGAAATCCGCAGCCACTTTGCCGCTCACTTCCAGCCGTTCTGTTTTTCCGGCAAATTCGGCTGCCGGCGAGATCCAGTACCCATAGGTCTCATCGTGCGGCAGCGGAGTGAGAAGCAGGTTGTCGTTGTACACGCCTTTGACTCCGATGGACGGAAGTATCGACCACTCTGCGGCCCAGATCCCTGTTGGCAGCACGGCATAGAACAACACAGCAAGAAGCAGCTTCCCAAGAAGGCCGAGGCTGAGGTTAAGGCTGAGTGAAGAGGAGCGCAAAGCTTGCAACCTGAGCCTCAACCTAGACCTTCACGACAATGCTAGTGTGCCGTTTCAACATAGTCCTACGGCACCATCACGGTGTCGCCGCGTTGGAGGAGAATATTCTGCTCCAGGTCCTGCCCCTTGCGGAGATCGCCGTAGCGCACCGGGAAGACCTGCTGCTGTCCCCTCACCCGCCGGATCACCTTGATGTCGTTTTCCGCGGCGAAGGGCGTCAGCCCTCCAGCCAGACTCAATGCTTGCAGAACATCGGTATAGTGGCCGATCAGGTATTCTCCCGGCTTGTTGACCCGTCCGACGACATAGATCTTGTAGCTGAGCACCTTCATGACTGCGACGGACACATTCGGGTTCGGGATATATTTGACCAGTCGTTTGACTAGATCTGTCCGAATCTCCTCTACCGTCCGGTCCTCGGCCTGGATATCCCCGACTAGAGGAAACGAGAACATACCGTCGGGACGAACCACGACTTCTCGCGTCAGCTGCTCATCCTTCCAGACCGAAATCAGCATGACATCTTCCGCTCCGAGGCGATACCCGGGATCGACTTGAGGCACAACCGGCGGCGCAGCCATGGCGGGCGATCCAATCAACAGTGATTCGATTATCACGATGCCGATCATCGCGAGTGGCCTCAGGTATTGCAAAAGCAAATGATGGTCAAACATACGTCGTCTCCTACCCTTTCATCTGAGACAGGATCTGTTCCGCTTCCTGTCTCCCCTGGAACGATTCAGTGCTCTTCAGTGCCTTGGCGAGGTAGGTCCTGGCTTCGGATGTCTTGCCCGTCTGGAAGTAGGCCATTCCAAGATGATAGTTCAGCGTCGGGACATCCGGGGCTTTCGTGACGGCATCCTTCATGATCCGCAACGCCTCTTCCTGCTGTCCCATCTTGAGACGCACCCATCCCAGCGTATCCAGAAAGAGCGGGTGCGGCGCGTCTTTTTCGAAGTCGCGGCTCAACGCGAAGGCCTTTTGCAAACTCTGAGGGTCCCCTTTGGAATCGACGAGCATCACCGCGAGATTGTTCGCCGCCAGTACGTTGCGAGGATTCAAGCGCAATGCTCCATCGTAGGCCGCGATGGCCGGATCGATCTGCCCCTGGGCTGTATGGGCCAAGGCCAGCAGCATGTATAACTCTTCGCTGTCCTGGTTGGCCGTCAGACCGGCCTGGATGACCTGGACCGCCTGATCCGGCTGCTTCTGGGCGAGCCAGAGGCTTCCCCAATCGAGCCAGGGCGTGATCCACTGGGAGTTGACCCTGGTCGCTTCTTTGAACTGGCTGTCGGCTTCGTTGGGGTGGCCGGTCATGGCGAGGACTTCGCCCAGTAGGCCGTGGCCGAACAAATGATTCGGTTGCGCGGCCACCAGCGTTTCCAGCCGGGCTCTGGTCTTGGCGGTATGGCCTTGCGCGATATCCAGCTTGATGAGCGACAGGAGCGGCTCCGGCTCGTTCGGAACCAGCGCGGTCGCCCGCTCATAGGCCATACCGGCCTGATCGAGCTGTCCCTGCGCCTCCCGCAGCCGGCCTTCTGCCATAGCCGCGACGACGCTGTCCTTGGAAACGGACTTGAGCCGTTCGAGCGTGCGTTCTGCGTCAGTCCAATTTTTCGTCACAAGATCGAGGTTCATCAGCATGTCGAGCGCAGCCAGGTCGTCGGGCCGTTGCTTCAAGAGGTCGTCGAGCCTGGCGCGGGCCTGCTGAGGTCTGCCGCTCTGACTTTCGAGCGCGGCCAGAGAGCGGCGGGCATCCACCTGTCCCGGATAGAGGGCGACTGCCCGTTCGAAACTTTCCTTCGCCAGGTTGATCTCTCCGGTGATCTGATAGGACTGACCGAGCAGAAAATGGACGGTCGCCAATTCAGGCTGGTCGTGCAAGACAGTTCGGAAGGCCTGCACGGCGTCTTTGCCGTTGCGTTTTGCCAGGGCCATGCGTCCGGAGAGCACCAACGCCTCGGTCGATCGAGGATTGATCTTCAAGACTTCTGTGATTTGCCGGCTCGCGTCCACCTGTTTTCCTGCATACAGGTCCAGCTCTGCCAGCTTAACCGTGGCGTCCAAACCGGCCGCCTTGTCCTTATGCTCTTTGATCAGGGCTTGATATTGTTCGCGGGCCTGAGGCTCCTGTCCGTTCTTGAGATAGAACTCCGCCAGGCCGAAGCGAAGTTTAGTCGAATGGGACAAGTGGCTCGCCGCGTCCAGGAGCACCTGCTCCGCAGCGCGAGCGTTCTTCCTGGTCTGGAGAAAATCGGCCAGCAGAAGCCGGCGCTCTTCACTCTGTGGGTCGAGCGCGATCGCCTCGCGCAAGACGGTCTCCGCCTTCTCGGGGGCACCCTGTCCGTCGTAGAGCCGGGCCAGTCTCAACCGGTGATCGAACACCGTCGGTTCTGCATCGATCATGCGGCGGGCCACAGATTCCGCGCCGGCGAGATCCTTGGCCTGGAGCAGAATCGCATTCAAATTATTGAGGAGATCCATGTCCTTCGGATGGGCATCCAACGCCGGCCGAAGAACGGCGACGGCATCCGCAGTTCGCCGTTGCTGGCCATAGAGCGTCGCCAGCAGGATCGCGACGTCCGGCTCTGTGGGAAACTCCTTGGCGAGGGCTTCCCCTTTGAGGGTGGCCTCCGGCAGCGATCCCTCCAGCGCCAGGACGGCGATTTTCAGTGCCTGGGCTTGTGGATTCCGGGGATCGTTTGCGAGAACTTTGTCGGCGGTCGCGACCACCTGGTCGCTCAGACGGGCTTCCAGATAATACTTGGCCAGGGTAATCAGCGCGGCGCTGTGGGTGGGAACGAGTTCGATCACTTCCTGATAAAGACCCACGGCGTTGCGCCAGTTCTTTTCCTTTTCCTCGACTTGCGCAAAGAGGAAGTAGGCATCGGCGTCTTTCGGGTCGATCTTCAGCACATTGCGCAAGGCCACCCGCGCCTTCGGATAGTTCCCGGCCGTGAGATAGTCTTGAGCCTTGGCCCGGTACTTGGCCTTGCGCTCTTCCGGCCCGCCGCAGGCGACGAGGCCGACCGCCACAATCACGATGATGATGTTTCTGTAGTTCATGGTGTTACCTTTGTGTTGCGCGCTTCCCCTAACCTCCAACGGTTTGCCTTCGCTCACAGCCACATTTTGATCCCCAAGCCGAACAGTACCCAGAGGGAGACCAGCCCGAGTTGCTTGACTCGATCAGAAAATGCGTGGAGGAGCAACTCAAAGGAAAAAAACAGCACGATCAGTTTACCTGCGAACAGACCGAGTGACGAGATGTCCGCATGGAGTTCCGGAAGGAACGGGAAAACGACGGCGAGGCAGACCATCAGGTAGTCCAGAGGAGTGGTCTGGAACCGGCTTTGGCTGTCGAAGCGCATGGTCAGCAGGACCATGATCGCCATGGCGCCGAACAGGAGATGATAGGTCGCGGGAATAGGAAACACCGCCTTCAACCAGGAGGCGTCGCTGACATACAGCAGGCAGGTGCTGCCGAGATAGAGCCCTCCGCGCACAAAATAGGGCGCCAGCCGGGGAATGAATGCGAGCCCGAGCAGGACGAGGAGAAACAGTCCGGTCGACAGGTAGCCGATATCGTGCGGGACCTCGGCCGGAAGAAACACCGTCGCAATCAGAAACAGAGGGACTACGATGGCCAGGAAGCGAATGGGCAAATCATGGAGCCAGTGACGATTCAGGACTTCTTCGAGCCATTGCTCGGAACGGACCAGCGCCCCCTCCGGAGCCGGTTTGGCAAAGAAGCCCCGGCCTGCGGCGATAAACAGAGCCAGGACGATGCCGGCCAGTCCGAGGTACAGGGGGATGATCAAGATATCCGATTGCCAGCGCAGGAAATAGGCCGATGCCACCATGAGCCCCTGGATGCCATAAATGGCCGTGACGGCTTCGTAGTGGCGCAGGCCCATCGCCATGAGTTTATGGTGAATATGGGTGCGGTCTCCGACGAACGGCGATCGTCCTTCGGACAACCGTTGCGCCGAGACCCCCAGAGTATCCAGAAACGGCAAGCCCAGCAGAAAGAGCGAGAGAGAAGCGCTGAATGGGCCCCTGGCCGAGTCGGTCAGAAGAATCGCCAGGACTCCCATCATGAATCCGAGCAGTTGGCTGCCGCCGTCTCCCATGAAAATTCTGGCCGGATAGGTGTTGTATCGCAGGAAGCCCAGAAGCCCTCCCATGAAGGGAACGGCCAGCAAGAGCACCAGCGAGTCGTTCGAGAGATGTGCAAGATACGCGATTCCGCAGAGCGTGAGGAAAGACAGTCCCCCGGCCAATCCGTCGAGGCCGTCGGTCAGATTGACGGCGTTTGAGACCGCCGCAAGGAAGAGAATCGTGACGGGGATGCTGACCCACAGCGTGAGATCCGCGTCGAGCAGGAACGGCAGGCTCTCGAAACGGATGCCTCCGATGAGGATGACCGCGAGGGCGGCGAGGATTTGTCCTGCCAGTTTAACGCGGTAGCCCAGATTCACCCGGTCGTCCCAGACGCCGAATCCCAGGATGATCAATCCGCCCAGGAGCACCGACAGTGTGGTGATATCCTTCGGCGCCCACCAGGCAATGCTGGCGCAGGCCCCGAGCGCGAAGGCAATGCCCCCCACTCTGGGGACCGGATGGTGATGTACCTTGCGTTCGCCCGGTTGATCCATGAAATGAAACCGCTCGGCCAGCATCCGCAACGGCGGGATCAGCGCCATGCAAATGAGCAGCGAGGTCATGAAGCTGAAAAATAGTTCGCTCGTCATCGGTGAACTCGTAAATCGTCAATGGTCATTCGTCAACCGTCATAGCTAACACGCGTGAGGTTATAGGTCCGAGGCAACTACCTCGCGCCTCTCACCTCTAGCCTCTTGCCCTGCCTTAGTCAGGCACATACCGGTTCAACTCGGGTTGCAGGGCTGATACGAACTGCCGCATCCGTTGATCGACGAGCTCTTCGGTTTCGCCCGGCCCGACAAGAGAGGCGATACGCACCAGCGCTCCGTCGGTTCGCGCGCGCAGGAGGGCATCCCAGAATAAATAGAATTTCACCAGGTACTCGCTGGTGAGAATGCGGTCCCGCTGTTTAAACCAGTACAGGACGATTTGTTTCTGATTGCCCTTCTCGATGACGGCGCGGTTGGCATGGAGCTGCTGCGCCATGCCGGGCACCGGAGCGAACGCCAAGTTTGTGATCGAGGAGATTTCCCATCCGCCGCCGGGGAGGCAGCTCTGCGGAGAATGGGCCGATTGCCCTTTTCGTTGCGATCGGTAGTAGGCCGAGTAGAACGTCACCGGCTGGCTGCCGCCATGGCGATATTCCGCCAACACGTAGTCGTCGAACCGCAGCGCGTCGATGTACTGCTGCTCCAGCGACAAGGATGTGCCGGTCCATTCTTCGATGTGCATAGGGAAATCGACGAACAACGCTCTGTCAGGCGGAACTTCTACTCTCTGGCCGAGGAAGGAGGAGGCGAATGCCGCGGGAATCAAGAGCGCCACGCTGAAGAGGTAGGCGGGTCCGAGCAATACAGTGTTGGAGGTATAAGGCTGAAGGTTAGAGGCAGTTGCCTCAGACCTCATACCTCTAACCTCAACCGTGTCTGCACTCCACGTGAATCGGTCTTGAAGAGATACGGATCGACCATCCGATCCGATTCTGGTCAGGATCCACATTTCCAGAATCAGCAGGCCAAGACTCGCCATGAACAGGACCCAGCCCTCGAAGAGATGGGCGAAGCCTTCGGATGCCTCCTGCCCGTACCATTCGACGAGGACGCCGATCATGCCGATGCGAAACCCGTTCACCAGGATCGAGATCGGGATCGACGAGAGGACCAGGATGACGCGTTTCCACATCCGGTCCTTGAACAGATAGGCGCAGAGCAAGGCCAGCGAGGTCAGGGGGAGCAGGTAGCGGATTCCGCTGCAGGCCTCCACGACTTGGAGCTGCACCGGGCCCAGATCGATCACATTCCCTTCACGGAAAGCCGTGACGCCGACGAGTTGCAGACAGCCGACCCCGAGCGCCGATGACCACAACTGCAGTTGGCTCGACAGACCGGCGTATAAGAACGTGGGCAGCGGAATACTGGTCAGCAAATAGCCAAGAGGAAAGGCGATCGTACGACTGGCCTGAAGGCCGATCCCGCCGATCACGAGTCCCACGAGCACAATCCAGAGGGAGAAGTGCTGGAGCACATAGAGCGTGGCGAGTTCCCCGGCCAGATAGAGGAAGAGCCCCGCGATGACAATGGCCATGCCCCACCACGAACCGGCGATGCCCGCGGCAGCGATGCGGTGCCGCGATTGCCAGATGAGAAAGAGGCTGATGAAAGGAACGAACATGCCGTGGCTGTAGTCGTCGCTGCCGATCCAATGGCTGAACAGAAACACCAGGCTCTCAAAGTAGAGGTAGCCCAGTGAAACTGTGGCAAGAACTCCGCTGAAGCCTAGTAAAAGCTTGCTGCTCATAACGATGCGCCCGATGTGATGGATCTACAGCAGAGTGACCGCGTAGAGGATATGTATCTGGATACCAGATTGACCGTAGTAAGGCAACCTTCTTACTAGAATTGTATGGGGCATTTACGTAGCCTCACGGTCATGGGTTGTAGCAACGATCAGCAGTGATTCAATGCAACCATTCGCCTGCATAGCTGAAGAGTTGAGGCTGAAGGTTGGAATGACTTGCCCAATCCGGCTCGACCATCTTTGCCTCAAGCCATTCCCCGCCTTCAACCTCGAGCCTGCTTCGGATAGACAAAGGGCTTGGCGTATCCCTGTGACGGGGCGCCAAGCCCATATCTGTGCTCATGGCTGTGAGCCTAGGCCTGCTGAGTGCCGCGGAGGTTTCTTAAGCCTCCTGCACCGAGACCGACCAGCGAGATGAGCCCCGCTCCAAAGAGGAACACAGCGGCCGGCAACGGCACGGCGGTCAGGCTGTTGATCGCACCGCGCACCGTCACGATGTGCCCGTCGGCGTTCTCAAAGATGAGGCGCCATCTGGTGGCCGTGAGGGAGCTCAAACTCGGCGGATTTTGCAGGGTGGTATTGCCGAACAACCCGCCGCCTTCCCGATCCAGATGGAGATCGAAGCTGAGCGGGGTATAGCCGTTCACCGGCAGGCCCATCGCCGCAGTCACGAGCTTCCAACGGTCTCCGGTGAGTCCGCCGCCCAGATTGCCGCTCTGAGAAATGGTGACAGCATTGGCCCCGGGGGCGAACGACGAGCTATAGCCGCCGATGGCGACAGTCATAGCTTTCACGGCGCCGGGATAATTGCCGCTTCCCCCGCCCGTGGCATTGTCGAATTGGAACGATCCGGTCACGGGTGAAGTCAGGTTCATCGTGGGCGAGAGCAGCGCTCCGCTGATGCTGCTGACTCCTCCTGTGAAGGAATAGCTCACCAGCGCTGCTTGAGCCACGTTCCCTGAGAGGACCAGGGAACACAGCGCGATCGCCGGCAGGAAAAGCCCTTTGATCGTCGACTGTTTGTTCTTCTGCATAAAGTCAGACTCCTTGTAGAGGTGGTACATGCGCACAGCCAGGGGGTTCAGCAAGAGCCAGGCCATCGCTGGAAGGAGCTAACGTATTGGAAATGCAGAGGGTGAAAATGAGCCGCTTGGAACCGTTGTGTGCAGAAGCCTACGAGGAGGGTGCAATTCTGAATCAGGCCACAACCGGCACGGAATGTACGCAGATCGACAATGACTATGCACATGTGCGGTGATATCCTCTCACGCGTCTCTGTCTGCGAATCTCAACGATTCCCCTCCTTCGTAAGGAGGGGGCAGGGGAGGTCGAAGCTTGGCTTCTTGCTCGATATCCGGATGCGGCCGTCGCGTGCTTTATTTCTGAAAGTTATCACGCTTTGATATGGGTATTTCTTCAATTGACACCCATATAGGTGCAGGTTAATGTATGGGCAGTCATCGCCTGGGAACGGAGGGACGTCGATATGAAGACCACGGTTGAGATTGATCAGCAACTCTTACGTGAAGCACAGAAGATGCTAGGCACAGATACGATCAAAGGCACGGTGGAGGCGAGTCTTCGCACGGTCATTCAGCGCAGCCAGCTGGAGAAGTTAGCCAATGCGCTGGGCACCATTCCGCTCGACCTGACGCCGGGCCAACTCCGCTCCCAGCGGCATAAACGAACGCCCCATGTATCTCGTTGACAGCTCCATCTGGATCCATGCCCTTCGTCCGGCGGGGAATGCCGAGATCCAGGCCCGACTCAAACCGTTGATCGTCGAGGGGCAGACGGCCGTCACGGAGTGGATCCTTCTTGAACTGATGACAGGGCTGGTCAAGTCCCAGCAGCCCGCTACTCTCCTCCAGTGGTTTGCGCCGGTGCCACGGCTCCCTTTCAACCAGGAGTGGTGGGAGACCGCGTGGGACCTGGCCGGGCGTCTCAGAAGACACGGCGTGTCTCCTTCAGCAGCAGATTGTCTGATCGCGACCATCGCGGTGAAACACGAGGTGACGTTGATTCACTGCGATACGGACTTCGAGGCAATGAAACCGACTCTTCCCTTGAAGACTCTCGATTGGACCAAGTATCTCCGCACATCCTGAGTCGGGATGGTTGGCGCGTACTTCCACCCCTCACTCGCCACTTCCCTAAATGGGAATCTTGAGGCTAAGGCTGAGGTCGGACGACTTGGAACCGTTGTGTGCAGAAGCCTACGAGGAAGGTTCAATCCTGAATCAGGCCACAACCGGCATGGAATGTGCGCAAATCGTCAATAGATATGCACATGTGCGGTGAGATGAGGGGGCGTGAAACAGAACAGCCGGCGCTTTCGCGCCGGCTGTTCCATGAAACCTACCCTGATGCGGTTTAGGCGATGCTGTTCTTCCGTTGCCGCCAACTCCCCGCTCCGAGACCGGCCAAGGCCACCAGCCCGGCTCCGAACAAAACGACCGCCGCCGGCAACGGCACTGCTGTCATGGCCAGTACTGTTCCCGCAACTACTCTTCCCCCAGGCCCAAATACCAGGCGCCACTGATTGAAGTTGCTGAAAGCAGAGATGCTCGGGGAGGTCGTCGGCGTTGGCAGTGCATTGCTGCCAAACACACTTGCAGGCCCGCGAAGTTGAATCTCAAATATGCTTGGGGCCAGTTGATTCACAGTTGAACCAATAGGAGCGTTTACTGTCACGTTCAGTCTGTCTAGGCCGTTTAACCTGTCTCTGATTTCTACTTGGCCGGAAGGTCCCATTGTCGCGGTATACCCGCCGATATTCAGGCTGAAAGTTTCGATCGTATAGATGCCAGTGCCGGGGTGGCTAATCGGGCCTGACGGGTTGACGGTCATGGTGCCGGACATCGTTTGGCCCGTATTAAATTGCGCTGCCAATCTGGGTGCTACGCGATCCACATCGCCGGTGAAATTGAATATGACGGGCGCGGCCGTGGCCGGAGCAGCCGCAATCCCCGTCAAGGCCAGCAGGCCGGCGATGGAAAGAAGCTGACGGAACGATGAGTGGATGTTATTCATGATACCTCCTCTTGTTACTCTATGGATGATCCTGCGCGGTTATATGCTTTAGACCGATTGGCTCGTTCGCTGGCGACGACTCCCCGCTCCAAGGCCTGCCAAGGCTACGAAACCTGCTCCAAAGAGCACGACCGCCGCCGGCAAGGGGACCGCCGTGAGGGAGGTCAATGTCCCGATCACCTTTGGATTTCCGTTCCCACTGAATACGATGCGCCAGTGGTTGGACACAAAGGATCCGATTCCCGGGGGTGAGGACGTGTTTGCATTCCCGTCGAATTCAAAGCTCACGGGGAAGCGGGAATTCACCGATGATCCGGTTAAGGGACCGAGAGCCGTGTACTGTACAAGCGGACCACCCGTGGTCTTCACGGTTAAAGAATTATCTGCGCTCCCGAGTGCGGCGGTCATGACAGCCGGCCCTCCGAGCGGGCCTAAGCTGAGGGTCATGTTCTTAAAGATGTTGGTGTATTGCGTAGTGTTTGCTCCCGCCGGCGTTCCGGAAGTCGTGGACTCAATAGTAAAGAATCCGGAGAGCTTGTGGGTATTATCAAGCGTCGGTTGCAGTGCACCAGCGACAGAGTTTACGGCACCCTCGAATGAGAACTGTAGAAGCGCGGCCGAGGCCGGTGCGCTGGGTAATGAAAACGTAAGGAGGCTCGCTGCGATTACGGCCAGGATAGTCAGTCTCTTGGGGTAATTCATCATGTTCTCCTTACGGTGTTACACAAAAAACAATGCAGTTGCTATGTAATGCGGCCTCTGCGCTGACGCCCTGATGGGGTATCTGAGGAGAGAGACCAGCTATGTAAGTTTTTCTCTGCCGAACGAAGAAGCCGGAAACCCTTGTAGGGGATAAAGCAGCTCACTTCACGACGTTCCTAGGCACCATAGCCTAATAGGGAAAGCTGCGCAAGAAAAAAGTTCGTTTAGCGAAATGCGTGGATTGGAGGAGATTGTAAAGCTGGAGGGAGGAGGAAGGGTTGGGGAAGAGGTTGAGGCGGAAAGCTGAGAAGTGATTTCTCGATGGGCGAATGACAATCGACCATCGGACTGGGGGAGTTTACGCTCAGACGTCGACCCTACGATGTCATAATCCATACCGAAGTAGCCGTGTATCAGGCGATCTCTCATCCCGGCCGCTGATCGCCAATCGACGTCCGGATAACGCTGTGTGACCCAAGGCGGCGCCTTCTTAATCGCTTCTCCTATAATTTCGAGGCTGCGCACGAAGGCCCGCTTCAACGTCTCATCGCGTGTGAACTGTTCCCGACCAACCCCCTGGAGGTGGGCCGCTAGATAATCCGCCTCATCCAATATATGGCGAAGATGCTCAAGCGGCGAGAGCGGCATATTCCACTTCACCCATAATATGCGGACCAATGTAGGGACCGAGCGCGTCTGTTGTCACGAGCTCAACCCGTCTGTGCAAGAGGTCCTCCAGCAAGACAGCGAGGTTCATGAAATGATCGAATGTCTTTTGGCCGGGTTCGAATTCGACGAGAAAATCGATGTCGCTGTCCTCGCGTTGTTCTCCCCTCACGAACGAACCGAAGAGTCCCAGTCGTCGCACACCAAAGGACCTGAGTCGAACGCGGTTATCGCGAAGGATGGCCAGTACGTCTTGTTTAGTTGCGGGTTGCATACTCATCGACTCTTCTCGCCTCCGGCGGCTTGAGGCTGGAGGTTTGTGGTTCGAGGCCTGAGGAGGCTTGAGGCCGGACTAGAATTCAGCCTTCTTCATAGGGTGGAGCCTAGTTGAAAGCGCCTGTGGGGTCAAGCTCTGGCGGCTTGAGGTCCAAGGCGAGAGGCCTGAGGCCGGTCGGAAGGTTCAGGTCGAGGTTAAGGTTGAACGCTGAGACGTGAGAAGTTTGAGGTCAGAGGTCACTGCCTCCAACATGAAACCGGAAACGTGAAACCCGAAACGATCCCTCCACCCTCTCCCCTCAAACCTCCAACGTCCTCTTCCGCTCAGCCCCGGTTGCGCTCACGACTCGCTGCATGACATCGGTCAGCTTCCTCGCCAGGACCTGGCGATCGACGTGCGCCAGCACATAGCGCCTGCCGCTCGCGCCGAGTGCGCGACATCGAGCGGGATCTTGAGACAATTTCAATACCTGGTCCGCGAGGTCTTTCCCGTTCTCCGGTTCGATGCAGACTCCCCCGCCTGACGACATCACGAGTTCGGCGCTCTCCCCTTCGAAGGGGGCAGGGAACGTCGGGAGTCTAGTATCGACAGGCTCCCGGCGCGCGCACGAGAAGTTCCGTTATGGCTCGACGCCTGCAGCCGTGCGGCCGGAGCCCTCGCCTACCATCATGAAAAAAGACCCTTTCCTCTTCTGCCCGATGCGGCATCACCTCGTTTGATATTCTCCGTGAATCTTGATATCTTTCTTGGCATATCTTTCGGTATGTAGCGCTATACTATTTGAAGAATGAGAGGGCGTATGGCACGCACTGTCAAGCAGGACACGAAAGACACGGCAAAACTATTTTTTTCCGGCCGCAGCCAAGCCGTCAGACTGCCCTTGCGATATCGTATTGACAGTGCTGAAGTGTTCATCCGGAGAGATGACAGCACCGGCGATATTATTCTCTCGCGGGTGCCCAAAAATTCGTGGAAAGAATTTTGCGCTCTGGTCGATCGGACTGAACTGCCCGACGACTTTCTGAGCGATCGTGACACCAGGCCGGCAGAAGAACGGGATCGCTCGTGAGTCTGTTCCTGCTTGATACGAACATGGCGAGTTTTGCGATGAAGCGGCACTATCCGCAGGTCCGGACTCACCTTGCGAGAGCGGCCAAGAAACATGGCATCGGTATTTCTGCCGTGACGCAGGGAGAATTAATCTACGGGTTGCATCGAAAGGATGCGCCCAACGAGCTGGTTGAGCTGATCCGAGGCTTTCTCATCCGCGTGGAGGTGTTACCGTGGGATGCGCACGTGGCCGACACCTACGGGCAGGTGCGGGCCTGGTGCGCCAAGAAAGGGATTGTCTTCTCGGCCTTGGATCTGATGATTGCCGCTCATGCCATCCATCTCCGCGCCACGTTGGTCACGAACGATCAGACATTCCATCGGCTCGCGTTCCCCATGCTAAACCACACGCCATTTGAGTTGCGCATTCAAGATTGGACCAACGCGGACATCCTCTGACGAGCGGGATTCCCCCCCCCAGTGAGCCTTGGGGATTTCAGGCGGCTGGTTTCCGGCAGAGAAACCCTCGCCGATCCGGATTGTATCGCTGCGGAGATCAGGAACGAGCCCATGGCATTGAAGTGGTACCCGGGCACCGCGCTCGGGAAGAAACCTGGTCGTGCATCGGGAAGACCGCGCGGATAGATTCGTCAGAGAAAAGAATCCCGACCCCTTCGCTTGCCCCCTTGCCACTGCCCCCTGCCCCCTTACTACTCACCAATTCTAAGCCCTTCGGCCTCAGCGATCATGAGCGGGCGGCGTTGTCCAGCACCGCACACATCATAGAGAGTTCGGTGTGGTCGAAGATTTCAGCGGATCGCGTGGCGAGCGTCATTGCGAGCCAATCGACATCGGCATCGGACAAGGTGGCAGGCGGAAACGAGTGAGCGGGAGCACCTCGTTAGGCACAGGCTTTCTTGCTCGGTTCGTGTCGAATACCCAGCAACCCGTCAACTGATAGATCCTCGTCGATGAGCGGCCAACGAATGCCGTATCCCGATGGACTCACCTCAAATACGTGCTGCTGTTCCGGTGTCGATGCCGCGAGCCGATCCGACAACTCCGTGAG
Source organism: Nitrospira sp. (assembly GCA_030692565.1). Lineage (NCBI taxonomy): Bacteria > Pseudomonadati > Nitrospirota > Nitrospiria > Nitrospirales > Nitrospiraceae > Nitrospira > Nitrospira sp. Next base: position 18,999 of record JAUYAO010000041.1, on the reverse strand, counting down.
TGGAAAGGAAAGCCGTCTCCCGTCCACTTCAAGGCGCAATCGACCCTCTTCGACGACAACCTCTGTCACATTGTGATAGTTACCCATTCTTCTTCCTCCGCTCAAACTCATCCCACTGTTGGAGAATGTAGTCGAAATGTTCAAACACAATCTTTCTCACCTCACGCGTGTCTCGTGCAGTCATCTGATAAGAAAACGCCTCTTCAAGGTCATACCCATCCCGATCCAGCCAATACTTGCATTCCTTCTCGGCTTTGCGCACATGCACATGCGGAGGCTCATTTCCTTCGTTTGCGTAGAAAAATAAGCGCCAACCGAGAATCTGGAGAATTGTCGGCATAACCGTCCTGCGATCATCTAACGACAATGTGACATCCCCGCCCTTCCTGCAATGCCGTCACGCAACATTCCCATACTCCATGGGATGCGTCAAGCGCGGCCAGTCACGTGAGCAGAGGTTGAGAGGAGAGGTCCAGGTTGAGGGGCAGAGTGCTTGTGGTTGGAGGCCGATGGCGGAAAGCTGAGAAGTGATTTCTCGATGGGCGAATGACAATTGGCTAACGGACCGGGAGAGCTTATGCTCAGACGTCGAACCTCAAACCTCCAACGTCCTTTTCCGCTCAGCCCCGGTTGCGCTCACGACTTGCTGCATGACATCGGTCAGCTTCCTCGCCAGGACCTGGCGGTCGAAATGCGCCAGCACATAGTGTCTGCCGCTCGTGCCGAGTGCGCGACATCGCGCGGGATCTTGAGACAGTTTCAATACCTGGTCCGCGAGGTCTTTCCCATTCTCCGGCTCGATACAGACTCCCCCGCCTGACGACATCACGAGTTCGGCGCTCTCCCCTTCCACTCCCAGGATAATGGGCTTCTCCATCGCCATGCTCTCGAAGATCTTGGAGGGAATGACAGTTTTGAAGAGGTCCGATCTCTTGAGGAGGACAAGGCTCACACTCGACAGAGACCACAAGTCCGGCATGCGCTCTTTCGGCTGCTGATCAAGCATGACCACATTCTGAAGCTTCATCTCATCCCGCATGGCAAGAAGGCGGTTTCGTTCGGCGCCGTCTCCAACGAGCAGAAATACGATGTGCTTCCATTCGGCCAGTTCCCGAGCCGCTTCCAGTACCGTTTCCAGATGGTGCGCCATGCCATGGGTGCCGACGCAGGAGGCCACAAACTTCCCCTCCAGCCCCAGAAGAAAGAGAAAAGACTCCCGACCCCTTTTCTGTTCTCCCGCCTCCGACCTCTCCGAGATCGCATTGACTTCGGTCCCGAACGAACTTAGAATCGCTCACCTTCGGCATATGGAGTACGGCGAAATGGATGCTGAATCGCTCTCGCAGATTGAACGCATCGTCACAGCGGCCACGGATGGCCTGCGCCTGGAAATGGCGAAGAACACCGGTGGCCTGCGCCTGGAAATGGCCGGGATCGCCGACGGGCTGCGCCAGGAGATGGCGGAGAACACTGACGGGCTGCGCCAGGAGATGATCGGGATCGCCGGTGGCCTGCGCCTGGAAATGGGCCAGATCGAATTCCGCCTTGGTGACCGTCTTGAAGAGACCAAGCGCCACATGGGTGTTCTTGCCGAAGGGCTCCGGCACGATGTGCAGCTTGTGGCCGAAGCGGGGCAGCTCCACAGTGAACGTCTTGCAGATATTCGCAGGGAAGTCGAAATGCAGGCTCGCGAAACAAGAGCCCTGCTCCAACTCTCGTATGAGCAAATCCAGCAACGCGTTGAGATTCTGGAACGACGGGTTCAGCTTATTGAGCAGCGCCTCGGACTTTCAGTGTGACCTCTTGCCTCATCTTCGCTGTCAGGCGTTCGGCTGCTGACTGGGCACCTTCCCGGTTGCACTCACGACTTGCTGCATGACATCGGTCAGCTTCCTTGCCAGGACCTGGCGATCGAAGTGCGCCAGCACATAGTGCCTGCCGCTCGTGCCGAGGGCGCGACATCGAGTGGGATCTTGAGACAATTTCAATACCTGGTCCGCGAGGTCTTTCCCATTCTCCGGCTCGATACAGACTCCCCCGCCTGACGACATCACGAGTTCGGCGCTCTCCCCTTCCACTCCCAGGATGATGGGCTTCTCCATCGCCATGCTTTCGAAGATCTTGGAGGGAATGACCGTTTTGAAGAGGTCCGATCTCTTGAGGAGGACAAGGCTCACACTCGACAGAGACCACAAGTCCGGCATGCGGTCTTTCGGCTGCTGATCGAGCATGACCACATTCTGAAGCTTCATCTCATCCCGCATGGCAAGAAGGCGGCTTCGTTCGGCGCCGTCTCCGACGAGCAGAAATACGATGTCCTTCCATTCGGCCAATATCCGGGCGGCCTCCAAGACCGTTTCCAGATGATGCGCCATGCCATGAGTGCCGACGTATGAGGCGACGAACTTTCCCTCAAGCTTCAATTGCCGGGACAGTTCTGAGGAATCTGCCAACGGCTTTTTGTAGAGGGAAAAGTCCACGCCATTCTTGACTACCGTCACCTTCTGCTCCGGGATTCCTCTGGTCAGCATGTGGGTCTTAAAGGCGTCGGTGACGACGACCAGGTGATCCGCTTTGCGATAGGCAAAGAGTTCAAGGCCCTCAAGGATGCGGATGATCGGGCGATTGGTGATGGCGCCTACGGCGACGATCGATTCAGGCCAAAGGTCGCGAATCTCCAGGATCCAGGGGGCTCGCTTCATGCGGCTGACGAGATAGCCGGCCAGTCCGTTAAAAAACTGGGGAGATGTGGAGAGCACGACGTCACACTGTGAGAGAAACGGCGCCACGAATATCGCGGCTGCCATATACGAAAGATAATTCAGCGTCCGCTTTAGAAATCCTTCATTGGCGGTGACGTAGGTCCAGACCCGCACGACCTGAATGCCGTCACGGTTTTCCCGCTGGAAGAATTTGTTACGATAGCCTTCATAGACCGTTCCGCGCGGATGGTTCGGCGCGCAGGTCACGACCGTGACTTCGTGCCCGTCTTTGATCCACTGTTTGCAGTGTTCGTAGGTGCGGGAGGCCGGCGCGTTCACTTCAGGGGGAAAGTAATGGGAGAGAAAGAGAATACGCATGGTGTCCTTACTGGTTTAGCAACTCTGAGTCGGTCGTTTTCTGATTCGATAGCTCAGAGTCAGAGGAATGGTCCCGGAGCAGATGAAGACCATCACATCGTTTTCATATTGCCGGCCGAATTCCGGGAAATACGATCCCCTTTCCATCCGCACCTCGGTAGCCTCAACAGCCTCGATCATCGCGATGCTCTTCCCGTTTGCTTCAGTGATGCGAAAGGAGGTTCCGTTCTTCACGACATGGTAGTCCGGGTGGATATGCAAGTAGCTTTCCATCCGGTGAGCTCCGTTTCCTTCAAGCCGGTCTTCAATAATCCAGGTTTCTTCACCATCATACGTAATGGTCCGCTTGTGGATCGGCCTCCCCTGGAGCCTTGAGTATCCATTATGGGCGCCGGTGAACCAAACTGATCCATCAGGCCGCTGCTCGATCCGGGCTTCAAGCGGTCTGGCCCTCCGTGCCACGCGAAAGACTCCCCAGATTTCCGATTGCTCTTCTCCATCCACTGCTACCGTATTGTGGGCTTTGGTGCTTCGCGCATAGGCGCGTTCCTGGCTCGGTTCGTAGTCGTGCACACCGCTGTCGACGATGACTCGCCGTCCGTCAATCGCCAATTCAAAGCTGAGGGTATCGCAGTGCGCGTGCCCCGGTTGATAATCTGGGCCAATGGATCCGCAGTCGATAATGATGGCATCATCACCGTTGCGGCAGACAAAGTAGCCGCTTGCTGCGTGGCTGTGAGTCGCCAGGCTCGATGGTTTCACGGGGGGCTCATACCCGATCACCTTCTCTGCGTAGTCGAAGATGTGCTTGGGAGTGGGGGCGATTCCGAAAGCGGAATCGTTGAAAAGAGGAATCTCATTGTCGGGCAAACACACGTCGTTAAGAAAATTAAGGCTTCTCGTGATCTTCTGCGCGAATGTGGCCTGATCCTCCGGGGACAGCACCCCCTGTGAGTGCCGGGCGAGATTCAACACGTCGAGATAATCCGTCACGCAAATCGAGTGGTACATGGGGCTTCGCTCATAGTGGCCTCCGTCTGCGAGGAACTGCTCGTCCAATTCCTCTCGCAGGATCTCCATACCTTTTTTGAACCACCTGTCCGCATCCACTCCCTGGAAATACGCCCCGGCAAAGAATAGCGCCACGCCATTCTTGAGATAGTGATTGGCCAGAATGTGATACTCGATATTCTGTTCGAGCCACAGCGCTTGCAAGTAAAGACTCTTGAGCCATTCGGGTTTCAGCCCTGCATGAAGCTCCCCATTTGTGCCTCCCGCGTCTCCTGTGTTGTTCTTCAGTGAAGCCGCCGACAGCGAGAGAAAGAATTTCACCCAATTCACGATCCTGAGAGAGGCGGTGTAGGGCTCCCAGGCATCTACTGTTCCTTGAGGATTGTGCTCGATCCAGTCAGAGATCATGTGAGACTTATTTGTGAATGAGCGCTGAGGGTGCTGGAGGTAGTCAAAATAGTGCAGGTTATATCGCCAAAGCTTTGACATACCCTTGCTGGCCCAATCAATGGCACCATTGAGAAACGCTCTTTCTTGATTTAGGAACTGAAAAGAGTGATTTCTACTTTCTAGGCGAGCATGTGGAAACCATTGGCTGATTCCTGCTCCAGGGCTAATTCTGAATCCTCGTATAGCAGAAGGCTGAGTGGAAAACGCCAAAATACGCCTGAAGATCTGTGCGAGAGCTTGGTTTGGCCGCAGATGCATCAGCGTTCTCGCATAAAGGAGCAATCGTTTCATGGATGAAGCCTGGTTCAGTGGATCCATTATCTTGACATTTGTCAGTCGCAAGATCTCTTGCGTTCGAATTGAGATGGGCTGGATTTCCTAGCAAATGGTGGAGACAAGGGTGAGTGGCAAACAGTTCGTGTCTTACATCGCGGGATGCTAACCGAGCTCGTCTTATGGAAACGGGTGTTTCATCTCGATGCAATCTGAAGAAGCCATCGTCGATTGGATTGAAATCTTGGATGATCATCCGGATTTGCAATCGTTGCGTCAACTATCTCCGTGAGCATTGATTTCTCTGCTTGGCTCCGGATGCTCGCTTTTGCTTTAATCAATAATTCGAAGTCCTCAACCCCCTCACGCCAAGCTTCCCATCTTTTGCTTGATACGATCATATGCTTGCTCTCATAGATCACAGCGAAGTCTGGTCTTAGATCATCTAAATCATCCCACCCGCTGCCTGAGCGACCGGTGTCGGCGTAAGCCCAGAACCCGATTCCGTCTAATCCCCTTTGAAACGCCTTCCATGCTTGCATGCGATAGAAGCTTATGGGGCTAGCTGCTTTCCCTCCCCCTTCGGCAGTATAGGTCCAAACTGATTTGCCTAGGCCTCGCAAAATATCTACGCTAGGATTGGGAAGGTCGGATGTCAGCACTTGAAATATATCGACAAATTTCACTGCACGAAGTAGGTCGCCACTCGAGAGAGTCCCAATGGTGGTGTAGACCTGAAGCCTCGGGTCTACTGTTTTGATCAGGGTAGCTGTGTCGATCAGGATTGATGCCTCGGCCACCGTTCTTGGCTCGTCGATAGGATAGAGAGCAAACTGATCGAGGGTAAGCCCAAGAGCAGTGGCATGAGACACCCACATATTCAGCCATTTCAGAAAAACAGCTTTCCACTCTAGGCTCATGAAAATTACATTGCCATCAAACGATCTAATCCTATCATCATTAAAGTGCATAAAGAACAGGAGTGATTTATGCACGTCCTTATGATACTGAACAAAACGGTCGAATTTGTCGAAGTTTACTGTAAACGAAGTGCCACCTAGGGTTGTGAACTTAGGCCAGGGAACTTCAGAAGGATGAAGTACGAACGTGTTGGTGTGGTGCTCGGTCAGGTCCCGAACTGCTTCCGCAGGCATGTCTGCAATCGGCCGCCAATTCAAGTATGACCAAGTTACGGTATGAACATTCGGTTTTGTTGGAAGGCTAAAGGGCCATACTCGAATGTCAAGAGTTATGGATTGAGAAGAATTCTGTTTAGTTATGGGACTTAGGTGTATTTCACCTGAGTACTGGCCAGGATCTGCATTATCGGCAAAGATTGTAATCCAAAGTTGTTTCGACTCTCCAGGTAGAACCGTGATCTTGTCGTGGCTGAGCTCAATAAGCGGGTCCCCTCGAAGTGTGTTGTCAGCTAGAAGAATGGGAAGAACTTCCCTTATCAGGAATCTTATGGCGGGATTTTGCAGAGCGTTTATCCGGGTACTTACCTCTAGCGTAACTGGCTCTTTGGTGCTATTTGTTAACACATAGGCTTCTGATCCTGAGCCATTTCTCGCCAAATCAATGCGCGCACTAGTGTTAGATGCAATATATGAAGTCGGGGTATCAAGTGGCGTCTGAATAGTCCAAGGGTCTTTATGCCATAAGAGAAATGAGTCAGGAAATTGCCTGGAGATAATCTTCTGATGCAAGTTGAAGAGCATTCTCTCATTTGCCGCCGGCGATAGAGTATCCAACTTAGATGGGGTCGTGCTGATGAATTCTCTTAATTGGCCGCGAAGTTTCTCGATCTCTGAATCCCTAATTCCTGCTTGCGTGGTTGTATCGAGCAGTTGTCTAGCCATCCATTTTTGACTTCTAGTTCTTACTCCTTGCTTAAATAAGTTGGATTGAAACTCACGAAGGTTGCTTCGAGCGATTGGGTATACGAGGGTATTGGCCTCTAAAGAGCGATCTCGTTTCCCGATGACTTCAATCTCATCAGTAAATGCGTAGCGTCCTCGTGGTGTAAGTACAATTAACGCGTATCTTCCGGCGTCATTTGCTTGGCCGCAAAATCTCTTGACGAAATAATCACCGTCCGAGTGATCCTGGTTATTCAGAATATCGCCGACGTACGTGTACGTTTGTTGGTCGTTGCTCAAGAAGACATCGATCCGCTCTGGGAAGGAGACGTCCGCCTTGCTGCTGCGGGCTGTATTGACACAGACACGGTTTATCGCGGAGGTGGCGCCGAGATCAATTTCTACCGAGATCGGTCCAGAAAGCACCCACCCCATGGTGGCTTTCCTGGAGGTCCAAAAAAACCCATCAGCAAATGCTCCGTCTGTTAGTTTGCTCGTATCTCGTGGGTCTCGTGTGTACTGATACGTGGCGGCCGGGGTAAACGAATAGGTTGCGTGGAGTGCCAGATTGGCTGATTCCACATTAGAGGAGAAGGCTGCGAGCGTGCTCGTCAATGCGAGTAGCAGGGCTCCTTCTCGCCAACTCGTATTGGCCAGCCATGACATCCTATTAAGGATCCGCGAGGGTAGCCCAACATTTCTTCTTGGAAGCTGCTGTTTCATAGAATAGGACAGCCTTCTGGAGTGAAACGTCAAATACTGGTTTTGAGTTTCTGAATAAGGAACATCTGCTTTCCTCTTGGCGTAAGTTCAATCTGATCAACCGTTCGGATTGCAATGTCGAGTTCTTCCCCTACTTTGTTGCTGAATGCCTGGTATATTCTTCTCTCATCATTCTCTTTCTGAAAGTTTCCAGAGACGACTATTCGTAACTCTGCTCGGCCTGGGGCGTCTTGGTAAAACTGAAATCTTTCAACATTTGTGAAGATTTCTGAGTGCATATTGAGTGCAGTAACTGAGATCAATGCCCCATTTTTACCGATCAGCATTTCCTGCCGCCATCTCCCCTGTACCTCTGTTAGGCGGGGGAAGGCCAGCACGCCATGAGATTCGGCGGGGCCTTTGCTAAGCCGTGCGTGGTCACCAGTCCGGTACCGAAGAAGTGGCTGCGCCCGATTAAGAAAACCTGTTCCAATCAATTCCCCGTCAATTGTTTCGGCTAGGCCGTACCGAGGATCGACTAGCAAGCCTTCTGCGTGAGGGGCTGTTCCGGCAAAAATTAAGCGCTCGCTGTGTCCATAAAATGTAAAAACAGGACATCCGAAGGCTTTTTCAATTAACTCATGTTGATGTGGATAAAGTGTCTCGGATATTGCTAGAACTCCCTTTAATTTGAGCCTCATGCCCCAGCCACCCTGCAGTGCGACTTTGGCAAACAGAGTAATTGATGATGGATAGCCGTGAATGTAGCCTGGCTTAAAGTATTCAATTTCTGGCAGGATCTGAGTGACAATCGATTCGGTAAGGTGAAAAGGTGACACCTGAAGCTCCCTGTAAATCGGGTTGATCTGTGTGAACCTTCCTCGTTTCGATTGATTGAAGCTCACCCCTCGCAATCCAATCTTGCGATCGCTCGGCACGATCCCATAGCGGGCCAGAAGGTTATGCACAAAAGCCCACTCCCGCGCATAGGCATCCGAAGACATCCAAAACCCCAAGGGGACACCGGTTGTACCTCCGGTAGTTACCTTGTAACGAGATCTGGCTGGAACCGCCTCAGAAAGCATTTTCTCTCCTTGGCGTCGAATAGTTTCCTTGTCAATTGGCGGTATTGAGAGAAATTGTTCCATTGATGATAACCTTGCGGGCAAACGCAGTTCCCTGAACAGTTCCCTGTAATACGGGACGGTATTAGCTGCGAACTCCGCAATCTCAAACAAACGTTGTCGTTGGTACTCCAGCAGGCGTTCAGTAGGCCACGAATCCGAGCTTTCAAGAAACTTCAGATGGCTACGATATTGTCTTCCTAAAATGAGGCTTGGTGGAACACTGGCAAGGAGAACTTTAGCCCATGAAGGCGAATGGGTGTAAGCGTCCTTTAAGATCTTCAGGAAGAGCATCTATTCCTCCGCTCCTTGGACATCTAAACCGATCCTGGAAAAATAACGAGAGAGTACAACGTCCTTTCTGAAAGTGGAAAAGTGATACTTTGCGGCCGTTCTTTTATCTGAATATTGGACTTCTACTTTCTGCATTGCCTTAAGAACGGCCTCTCTATCAGGAAACTCTAGTAGCTCACCGCATGAAGGGGCGACCATTTCTCGAATTGTTGGTAGGTTGGTCACAATCACTGGTAATCCGACACTGAAAGCTTCGATCAAGACTCCTGGATACCCTTCTCTGGTTGAGAACAGCAGTAGGCCGTTGTATTGAGACAAGATACGGGGTACGCAAGATGGTTCAACCGTTCCCTTGTAATGAATCTGGACGCCAGGAAAAGAGTTTTGTGAGTAACCCATTAGAGGGCCATATACATCGATTGTCCAGCCTTCCGGCAAATGCCCGTCTAGGGAAAGCACTTCCTCAATCCCCTTTTCTTTTCTGACCTGGCCGAGGTAAACGAAGCGCCCTGTAAAAGTGTTTGGTGTGAGATAAGAGGAATCTGGGCGATAGTTTGGAAACCACTCTGTTCGTGGGTTGAACTCCGAGAAATATTGTGTAAGGTGCTGAGTCTCAAAGAAGTTGACATCACTTCTTCGAAGGTAGTGGCGAGTCGTCCAACGCCAGAATTTTGGCAAGGCTTCATAAAACTTGTCGAAATCTCCAGCAAACTTTCTTGTATGATACCGCAGTCCAAAAAGTAGACTGAATGCCAGAAGAATTAACCCAAGATACTGAAAATCTCTGGCTGTCCCATGAAGGGCGACAGTTTTCCCCCTCAATGCAGCTTTTATGCAACTCAGTACGAAGCGCAGTGTCATTGCCACTTGGTGGGAGTAGTTCTTAGCATTCGTGTCTATGGTTGCTACGTTCGGCATCTCTCGGCACAGGTCTTCAAACAGAACGACCACTCCCCCCATCCCCGATCTATCCTGTCTTGGCCCTGCTAGCACAATGGATGGGCGGTCACGGCGACCACGAGTTTCGCAAAGTGTCTTACCAATCATTCGAGTATTCCTCTCGTTTCTGGTAAGGGTAGTAGTTCCATGAAGAGAGAGTTCATGTTGTCTGTTTGCTCGATGATGAAAGGTGATACAGGAAAGATGTGGGGTCGATGTCGTGACGGATTACTCGGGCGGGAACTCCCACTGCGACGGAGTTCGAAGGAAGGTCTGTAATCACAACGGCATTTGCTCCAATAACTGTATGGCTTCCAATGACAACTGGACCGAGAATTTTGGCTCCTGCACCGATATACACGCCATTGCCGATGGTTGGCACACCAAGCTCAGTAACATTACCGCCTATTGAGACACATTGGTCAATATGAACATCATTACCAATGACCGCATCTCCGTGAATTACACCGCCTAACCCGCCATAGCCGATCACGACGCGTTGACCCAATGTGGAGGTATGAGGTAGCCAGCACGCGAATATAAATCGAATCATGTAGTCTATTAATTGTGGCAACAAAGGCACGTGCCGCCGAGAAAAATATGAGGCGGCTCGGTGGAAGGTCACGGCGCTTAACATGCTAAAACCTCCGCTGAAACCAATCGCCTGGGAAAAGCAAATGTGTAAGCCTCTGCCTCAAGGAGATAGCTAGAGGCAGCATCTCCCGTCGTCATATAGGGATTGTGCCGATTGGGTAGATTGCATTCATGCTCAATCAGTTCCGCCGATTCACGTCTGTCGATTGGCACAGGGTGCAGACCGTAAGCACCAGGCTAGCACATCCTCATGGTCTTGTTGCCAAGGCAGGGCTGGCCACCCTTCCGTATCGACGAGATCAAGAGTGCGATATGCTTCTCTTGTAATTCGCAATGCAAAGGTATTGGTGACCAGTATGTCCTCTTTTCATCGCTTATCTTTCTTGGAGGGTTGCAAACACTCTTGCTCGAGTGTGTTGCCACAACCTCTGGAGGTTGTGAGGCGATTCTATGAGTTTTGCCAAGGCGTATCCGAGATCCTCTGCATCGCCCGGAGTAACAAGAATCCCTGTAGTGCCGTCAGCCACCAGCTGATCGAGTGCTCCAACCCTTGATGCCACAATCGGGATACCATAGGCAGCGCCCATCATTCCGACACCGGACTGCGTAGCCGATATATAAGGAAGAACTAGGACGTCAAGATCGGCCATAAGTTGATGGAACTGCTCGTCCAGTATGAAGTCATTGTGGAATTCGACAACGCACCCCAACTTGTTCCATCTTATTTCATCAATATGCCCTCGACCGGCAATAACGATCTCAATCTGGGTAGGCTTGATACGGCCGGAATAGAGGCTTTGAGTAACTGCGTCGCAGAATACATCCAGACCTTTGTAAGGCTCTATACGTCCCAGAAATCCCAGACGAATAGGATAAGTCACATCAGTTGTAGCGATCTCGCGGCGCATGCGGCTTGCTACCCTAGACGGCAATGGATGAGGCATCTCAAGGACATTCTCGATCCGCTGAAAAATCGTTTCACGGAGTAACCGTCTGTCATGCACGTGCATGAAGACATTGGGACGTTGGTCTAAGCTTGCAGACCATAGATAATCGCGATGTTTTAGCCACCCCCCGATTTTGGAAATGCGCTCTTCATGCCACTGTGGGTCATGTAGCGTATGTATGAATGAGATACCGTGGAATTTGGTTGAGAGTGCATCAAGCAAATATGCTGTGAATGCTGATCGGTCTACGAAGTGAACTGCTGCGGGGTTAAATGCGCTGATGTGGGCAGATATCTTTCTCACCAGGCTACTCGCGGGTGGTAAGTTGAGCAGGCTGGCAATGCTTAAGGCGCGATATAAGCGCGCTCCGGTAGTCCTTGTGCCATTTATCAGAAAGCGATGCACCTCTTGAGGAAGTGTCGCTGTAAGTTCGTTGGTTGCGCAGATACCTACCTCCCATTGGCGGCGTAGTAATAGGGCCACCCACGCTCTCGCATACTCTGCCATGCCTCCATTCACATCAAACGTACCGCTCAGGACCAATAAAATCCGTTTTCTTGACACGAGTGCACTCGCGTCGGCACTAGTTCGAGCCACCCCTTCTTGTTTCCTTATTTCCAAGAGACTACCGCCTCTGGTAAATGAATGCTGCTAATTTGGCTTTGCGGTTTTGACTCGTTCCCTAGCAATCCCATGACAAAGTAGAACGTCATATTTTCGAACACCCGACTGAACGACCATGGGAACAGGGGTATTTCTGCCACGATTGCTAAGATTGGTAGAAACAAAACAATCCCTGGAGCCGTACGTATATGTTTGAAAATAAAATATGCCATCAACACAACGCCACACAGCAGGCCAATAATGCCACCGCTCAACACCAGGTGAAGGTAACTATTGTGTGCAGTGGTGATCGTCCCTGTTTCAGTCCTGACGAGAGGGTAGTCAAAGAATCCCCCCCCTAATAATAAGTCCTGCTTCTCTATCCTACTTACCGCAGCCTTCCATATCGTCGATCGACCGGTGTCTAAGGAATGTTCGTAACGATTCAAGAGCCCTTCGCTTCCGGTGAGAGCATTTGTATTGAAATATAAGTAGGCAATCATCGCTGCGAGTGCACCGAATAGGGCCATCCGTTTAACTACTTGGGTTGGAGATCCCATGGCAGTCCAAAACAGTATCCAGCCCAATACCGTTCGAGTGCCGGACATTACGCTAGTTACTAGGACAGGAATCGCAACCGTCGCGCGCATCCACCACCGTAGCTGGTTATCGACTTTCGCCAGCCAATATAGGAAAAAGGGGAGCATTATATTTGACCAGCCATATCCGCGGGCTTGAAACAGGTACTGATGCTGCAAGACTTGTGCGAGTCCCCATACCATCCCAAGGCTGATTAGCAACGATATGACAGCGGTAACTCTGGAGCCTTGAGAGAAAAACTGCGTGCCAATCAGGTAAGAGGAAATTGATGCTCCGAGGATCGCGAGGAGCTTAAGTATTCGACGCAGGTCAACTTGCTCGGGAATGGTTTGAAATACAACAGTCGATAAGAGAAAAATACATGTCAGCATACACAGCAGTGTCATCCCCCAATCCCATCGTATCCTTCGGCCCCCCCAAAGATGATAGCTTGTGAGAATTACTGCTGACGCTAAGCTTACATAAATGAGGAAGAAGCCGCGCACGTCAATCTTGTGGCTAACAATATCGGATGTAAATGGGTTGAGGATGAAAAACAGTACAATGGGGGCCAGGAATGTGAAATAAAGGACTTCTTCAATGATTGTTTTCCTGGGCAATGAATTTGATGGAGTCGTTTGTGCCATGGAGAGGGTGAGCCTATTCAAATCTCCGAGAAACTAATCGCTTCTCGATTGCGGTTGCGAGTTTCCTCGGCATAACTCCGGGGTGTTTTAAGTAGGATGTGTTCATCACCAGTTTGGAGGTCTGCGATTGACACTCGATCTCGAATAAATAGTCGATGAGAAACCCTTCAAAATAGAGCCGTCCACACATCTCGAGATCTTCGCCTTCGCCCCAGGCAATATATTTATTGTAGGGGCTTTCCTTTATCCTCCGCTTGTCAAAAAAGGTAATACCTCCGTCGGCGTAGGGCACGCGTCTACGAAAGAAATATAAGTACTCCGTCCCAAAATCTTGTGACCCGATCGCCAATGCGGGATTGGGCCTCGCAGTGTCATATGACCCCATTAACCCGAAGTCTAGGTATGGCCGTTTTTCCCCTTCATGCACGTAAACAACTCTTGGTGCGGCTACTTCAAATTGTCGGCGGTCTAACCACGAAAGGAGGTCTTTAGGATAGACAATCCTGGTGTGTGAGATAGCGACAATATCTTGGTGTGCCAGGCGATAGGCTAGATCCTTCTTTCTACAAACCATAAATCGCCCGTGATCTTCCACATCGTCTAAAATCTCATAGCGTAATGTCAGGTTTGGATACCGCGAAAATAGCCGAGCTTGCTCGTAGGCTGAGCTACCTATAATAATTACTTCGGAATTTTCAGAGGTGGCTCCTTCAATGCTTACAATGCTGTCTAGTGCTCTGAAAAGAAGAGGCTCTTCGCTCAGGTTTCCTGAGAAAACGATGCCAAACGTGATTCGACTGGTGGGAGCTAGCTGTTTTCGTTTGCGAAGTACAATTGCTCCTTCCTTGTCGCTAATCTCCACTGTATCCACGTCATCGCGCAGAACCTTCATAACTTCGTTTCGAACTTGCCAAAACGCAACCCTCCGAGTCGAGAACCCGTATCCAGATATTGGTGGGCAGTGCATTCTAAGTAGCCCGTGTTCTTTGATCAGAAAAAATCCATACTTAATGGCGTGCCTTAGGAGTCCAACCTCCTTCAACTCGCCTAAACGCAGGTAGACTTCATCATAGTATCCATGGTCGAGTCTTGCGGAATATAGGTCTTTGATTGATGAAATGACCAGATTAGGCATTCCGTGCTCTCCCCAGGGTTTTATTGACAACAAATGCATGAAACCCGGCGCTACACGCATATGCGCAGGATGTTGCTACAAGAGACATTCCCAGCTGGCGGGTTATGTGCAGCGTGCCCAGGAATGAGCCTAATACTCCTACTGTAGCTACAGTACTAATGTTTCGTAGAATGCGAAAATGTTCGCCTATCGAGACCAAGAATGTACCCATAACGTGTTGTAGCGCATTTGCGCATAGGAATGTGCCAAGTCCTACAAACATCAGAGTATCAAAGGAATATTTTCCAGAGACCCAGAAGGTCATGAAGGAATCATGTAATACCACAAACGTAAGGGTTAGGCCTGCGGCAAAACCTACGCTTAGCCATGCAGACTTGATTAGTAGTCTTTGTGCCATAGAAACGTTTCCATTGAAAAAATATTGAGTAATCGCATGTATGGTGATGTCACTCACAGCGCGCGTGATAAGAGTCATCCCGGAGTATATGCGCATCCAAACTCCAAAAATGATCACGCCTTGATAATCCAAGTATGCCGGAACTATTAAATAGCCGCCGTTGTAAAGCAATGTCTCATTAACCATGAATGCTAGGTAGTTCTTGGTATCAGGCCAATACCGACGAAATGTTTCTGATGCATGCGATACACTTAGCCCAACCAGATCTCTTAGCTCACCGTTACTCGCTCGCAGAGTCCGCCACACCACATGAGCATAAATCATCACAAATATTAGTGCCTGTGTTGTAACTGTCATGAAAAGCGAGGAATCTATGATTACTAAAGAGGTGGCAGCAATGTTTGCTCCTCGCCTTAGCAGTTCTGTCTTCTCGAAGTATTCGTACTGATCAACTGCCCTCAGAACATCCCTGAAGAAGTTTGTGCTAGTACCTGTGGCGAGGGACAAACTAAATAGTGTCACTACTGATAGGGATAGCTTATTGGGGATAGCCAGGGACAGGATCAATGTCGCAATACTGAATAAGGCAATGACAACGACAGTAAGAAGAAGGTATGAAGTCAGAATGCCCCGGAGTTTGTGAGTTTGATCGAGCCTTTGAATAAATCCTGCCCTGAGATCAGCATAGGCGGGCTTACTCAGGCCAGCATCTACAAGATTAAGGAAGACCCCATAACCAGAAATCAAAACGACAAAGGCAAGGTTCTCCGGGGTAAGGTACCGAACAAACCAATAGATTTGTACAAACCCAGATATTACTCCTAAAGATATGGTTGCGTATCGAAGTAATGCGTAACGCTTAGATATCAATGTCCAAACTCTCGTTCAGCAACTCAATGCCTCGGCAATACATCACTAGCTGTCTGCTTTGGCTGTCGGCATGCAGAGGAAGCATACTCAAGAAAAGGACGCCCTCAATCAGTTTGATTTGCCTCAAGCTATAATCTTGCGCTGCAATCGCCTGGTCAAATTCATTTCCGACGGTTTTGTGGTGCGGTTGGCTGAAAATCTCGTACGTAATAGATGATCCATCGTTCTGAACAACAAAAAGGTCATTTACGATGAAGTCATAGAGCCCACAGACAGAGTGTCTGAGTTTCGCTAGGTCATAACGGATATCTCCACCAGGCCCGTTCCCCCAGCTTCCGCGCGGGTCCAGCAGTCTGATAATACCCCCGTTCACGTCATACAGAATGTTCGAAAAGCAGAAGTCACCGTGGATTAGGCAATTATATTCTTCCGAGTACAGGCTGCTAAGATGGGACATTACCTCGCTCCGAATCTTTCGCCAATTCTTGTAAGTTCTGCCGTTGATGGTGACTTCATCCTCTTCAAGGATTTGTGCAAATGTTGGGTTAGTAGAGATTAAAAGGCGAATGCGTTCGTCTGTTTTTCTCTGGTACATTCCAACGTACGCTTCTGGCTTAACGAATGCTGGGACTTCTCGAAATAATTTCAGGATGCGCAAGAGCCGGTTGAGCAGTGAAATGAGACTTCTTACTTCAAGAGAGGAGAACAACCAAATCTCAGCTACTGACTGGTAGCTATAGTACTCCATGGTGATGAATGGATGTTTGGAGTAAATCTCATAATTTACTATGCGGGGGAACAGAATTTTAAGCTTGGGTGGGAGTTCAAGCTGCCAGCGAATTTCCTCAACAAACTTTGCTATGTCCTGACTTCGCTTAGTGACCGTCCCGAGCAAATTGTCAAATTCCAGTGAATTAAAGAAGCGAGCAGCAAGCATTTCTTTCTTTGCAGACTGGTATTTATCTATGTGCCCAAAATCAAGCCAAGTGCTGGTTTCTTGTGCAGTAACCCTGGCTGATTGAGTTCTGAAGGTGAGAAGGTCAGAAATCTGCGTGCGCTTTGTCTGTGGTCGCAGTCCCTCAAAGCTGCTGACGTCAGAAAAGTAGTAAATTCCGACGAGGACATTCTTGGGGGCTTGATGAGGTTCTTTATCGTAAAATCTACTGATCGTTCTTGTTTCTGGATCTATCTCGGCAGTGCACCATCGCTCTGAACTTTCGATGTCCTGTGACACCAAGACGGTGTCGACGTCACAGAAGTCTGTTGCGGTGAATTTTACGTAAGAGTCAGCTAAGTTAACGACAGCTGCCCCTTTACCAATTTCTTTGAAGACAGTGAGAAGGGTATCTCCTGGTCCCTTATTTGCGTCGGCCTTCACAAAATGCAGGCTCGCTTTCCGACTGAAGTATGTTCTCGTGATGCGCTCAAGATAATCGGCCTGTAGGCCGACACCAATAAATATATCGGTGATGTGATTTTCGAGAAAGTGCTCGATTATGAAAAAGAGTATAGGTTTCCCGTTTATTGGCACAAGTCCAGTCGGTATTTCGCCGAACAGTGGGACCAAGCTCGAGTCGACTCTGCCTGCAGTCAGAATTACGCCGTTCATTTTAGCCAGCCCTTTGCAGTTTCTATATCCTCCGGCGTTCCTAGTGGAATGAATTCGTCAACAGGGTCAAGCACGAATTTCCTGCCAGATTGAATTAGGGCATTGTACATTGGCGCAATATAGAACTCAGAACCTGTTGTGATGCCTCGGTCTATAGCCTCACTCGCCACTGTGACGAAGTCGCTGCCTTTGGTGAAGTGATAAAATCCTGTAAGCGCATTATCGGAAATTCGGACTTTCTCGGTCGTTCGCGTTACGAAACCAGTCTCGTTAGTTTCTGCAAAGCTCCACTTCACTCCAAGAGCATACGCAGAGCCAAGGAAGCCGTCATACCTAGGTATCTTTCCACTTAACAGGTCGCGCTGTCTGTGTGATTTGTAGTATGTATCTATGTTGAAAATGACTAAGTCATCGGATGTATCGATATAGCGTCGACACACTAGAACAGTCTCAGCCTGGCCTCTGGTTACTGCAGGGACAGTGAGCAGCTCAAATTTCCGATCTCCGAGTGCTTTCGATATTACGGTGGAGAGATCGTATTGGACTACATGGTCACGAAGGGCTACAAAATAAATTTCATCTGCAAGATCTAGCGGTAAGCCTGAAAGACTATGCTCGAGAAGGCTCTTCCCGGATACCTCAATTAGGTATTTCGGTCGTTGATGGCCAGCGTTTGTAAATCGTGAGCCGGCACCAGCCATTGGTATCACGATCTTTAGCATGAGTGCTTTCCACTTTGCATTTTACGATTCTCTGCCGATAGCCCGAATGTTGACCCGTCTCCATTAATCGCTTCCCAACCTGTAAAGCGGTGAGCATTATCATCAAGATATACATCAGCCCATGGCTTCCCAAATGTGATTTCGTCATACGGGATTTCATAGCGATGTAACCAGTCGAGAGTTGCTTTCCCCTGTCTCGCTAGGACCGCACCTACGTTTCCGTTACACGTCTTCATATGTCTCGCGGTGAAGATAATAATGTAATGGCCACTTGCTTTTAGTTGCTTCAGCTTCTCGATAGCCCCAGGTACCGGTTTTAATTCACCATAGCTCTGACCCGGTTCTCGAAGCTGCGTAATGACACCGTCAAGGTCGATACAGATGCGCATAAAAACTCCTATGAGCTAGTTCAAATTCTGTTGACGCCGGACAACGGCGAATGGGTACATGGCACATATGATTAACTGCATCGCCCTATGTCTGATTTCAAGGTTTGGATTTCGATCAGCGACTCTATAAATGAGTAGTAGATCTTGTGATCCGCATTGGCCATCATGCTTCATTAGCCAAACCCGCGATCCGAGTCAATCTATAATCCGAATCCACAAACATTGGGAAGGTCTTGCAATCGCACATTTCCCCCTTCTTCTTCGACCGACCTGGCGTATTACCGATGGCAATTTAGGTCTTCGGTATTGAAAGGTCTTTTACTATCTCGCCAGTACTCGTTCAAGAGTCTCCACGATCCGCGCTGCCGCCTTGCCGTCCCATTTCGATGGGATCGCGCCTTTCTTCCACTGCCCTGCCATTAATCGCGCTAAGGCCGGAGGCAGTTTGCTCGGATCGGTCCCGATGAGTTCGTTTGTTCCGATGGTGATGGTCTCCGGGCGTTCGGTGTTGTCGCGCAGAGTTAGGCATGGGATGCCGAGCACCGTTGTCTCCTCAGTAATGCCGCCTGAATCGGTAATCACGCCTTTGGCGTGTTTCACCAGATAGTTGAATTCCAGGTAGCCCAGCGGGTCGACGTAGTTGAGTTGCGGGGTCTTGCTGTCGAGGTCGCGCAGGTTCTTGGCCGTCCTGGGATGGACCGGGAACACCACCGGCAAGCCGCGCGTGCCTTCGGCAATGGCTTGCAAGAGTCGCAGTAACTGCTGCTCCCCA